>NZ_WTFF01000151.1 GCF_019400985.1 Streptomyces bambusae | reverse complement strand
GAGGGAGTTCGACCGGGCGCATCGGAATGCCCGGGGGGCCTGGCGCCGCGGTACCGACGACTTCAAACGGGCCGACCGGCTGTATGCCTTGCTCAGGCTCGTCCCGGGCGTGCCCGGCAACCGGCGTGGTGGCGCCGCCCTCGCACGGGCGGCGCCACCACGCCCGGCTACACCCGCTCGAAGTGGTGCATCCGGCCGATCACGGTGAAGCCCTGCCGGGCGTACCAGTGCCGCGGCCAGTCGTCGGAGTCGGCGATCAGGAAGCGGGTCGGGCAGTCGGCCGCCAGGTGCAGGGCCGAGTGCAGGACGGCCGTCCCGTGGCCGCGGCCGAGGTGCTCCTCGGCGGTGACGAGGTCCTCGATCTGCGCGACTCCCGCGGCCGGATCGGCGTACACGTCGGCCCAGGCCGCGGGCTCGCCGGCCGCGGTGCGCGCGGTGACGAAGTGCACGACGTCGGCCCCGCGCCGGCGGTTCTCGCGGCGGTCCACGAGCTGGCGGATCACCTCCTCGCCGGCGTCGGGTACGAACCCCCGCCAGCGCCGCGCGAGCGCGGTACGGAAATCGGACAGCGGGGCCGGCGCGGCTGTGGGGGCCGCGGGCGGCACCGGGGCCTCGTGCAGCATGACCACGTAGATGTTGTGCACGTACCCCGCGGCCGTCAGGTACGGCGCACAGGCCTCGCCCATGTCCTCGTCCAGCACGGTCACCATGCGGTGCGGCAGAGGGGCCAGCGCCCGGTCCACCAGGCCGGGCAGGCCTGCCGGATCGGTGGGGCCGTCGATGAAGACCTGGTTGTCCGCGTACGACAGGGGGTACGCGTCGTCCAGCGCGGCGAATCCGCCCGGCAGCTCGATCGTACGGAGGGCCTGGCGGCGGGAGAAGCCGGACAGGAAGGCGGTGACGGTGGCACGGGGCATGGGGGTGAGGGTAAGCCGGAGCCGGGCGGGTGGTCGCGCGAGTTTCCGCCGGGGCCCGCGCAGCGGCCGCCACCCGTGCCGCCGCGACCTGCGAACTCCCGCCGGTACAGGGCGAGTTTCCGGAAATCGGCGCTGGTCGGATCGTGTTCTAGGCTGACGCCCATGGTGAAGCAACAGCGTGGCGAGGCCACCGTCGAACTGATCCTGACCACCGCGCTGCGCGTCTACGCCGAACAGGGCCAGCAGGGTTTCACCGTCAACGCCGTCACCGCGGCGAGCGGAGTGAGCCTGGGCAGCCTCTACCACCACTTCGGCAGCTTCGACGGGGTCGCCGCAGCCCTCTACATCCGCTGCATGGGCCGGCTGTTCGACGACATGGTGGAGGCGCTGCGGCGCAGCCGCACCGCCCGTACCGGCATCCGGGCGCTGGTCAAGGCGTACCTGCGCTTCACCGAGGAGCACCGCGACGCGGCCCTCTTCCTGCACGCCTCGGCGTACTCCGGCTACCTCGCCCTGCACGCCAAGGAGATCCGGGCGGTGAAGGAGGCCAAGCTGGCGCCCGTGATCGAGTGGATGCGGCCCCGGATGGAGAAGGGGGAGATCGCGCCCGTGCCGGCGGCGCTGGTCGAGGTGCTCGTCATCGGCCCGGCCTGCGAGGCGGCCCGCCGCTGGCTGTCCGACACCTACGACCTGGACCTGGCCGAGGCCGAGCGGGTGCTGCCGGACCGGATCTGGCAGGCCCTGAGACCCGGGTGAGCCGCCGGACGCCGCCGCGGACATCACCCGAACGGCGCACCAGCACCCACCGCGGAGGAAGCTCTGCCGCTTCCATGGACACGGCAGGCCGCCGACCTCATGCGTGGAGGCAGCGATGTACGAAATGCGAGCCGGCCCGGCCGGCACCGGTATCAGCTGGCACGTGAAGGCGAAGGACGCAGCGACCGCGCTGTGCGGGCAGCCGCTCCACGACGCCGCCCCGGCCGTCGACCCCGACGAGCACTGCGGGCTCTGCATGGCCTCCTTCGAGCGCGCCATGCGGGACCACACCGCGCGCCCCGACCACGGTCCGTGACCGCCTGCCGGGTCCACCCGGCGGGAACCGAGCATCCGAACGGCGGAGGGAGCGGCATGGCGGCGGAGATGTCCTCGGGCGACGTGTTCGGGGCACCGTGCTGGGTGAGCCTGATGACCCGCGACCTCGACAGCGCGCAGCGCTTCTACGGCGCGGTGCTGGGCTGGACCTTCCGCGGGACCCGGCTGGGCGAGGCCTTCCGGGTGGCGGAGCTGGAGGGGGTTCCGGTCGCGGGCATCGGCGCACTCGCCGGGGACCTGTCGCTGGCCGTGTCCTGGACGCCGTACTTCGCGGTCGAGGACGTGGACGTGGCGGTCTCCCGGATCCGCGAGCGCATCGGCACGGTCGCGGTCGGCCCGGTCTCCTTCGAACAGGCCGGCCGCGGGGCGCTGGCCGCGGACCCGCAGGGCGCGGTGTTCGGCGTGTGGCAGGGCCGGATCCTCTCCGACTGGCGGGTCGGGGAAGGCAGGGCGCCGGCCTGGCTGGAACTGCGCACGCGCGACGCGTTCGACGCCGCCGTGTTCTACGGCGAGGTCCTGGAGTGGGCGTCCGGCCGGCCCGGCTGCTGCGAGGTCTCCTACGAGAACGAGCAGGTCGTGCTCCGGCACGCCGGGGAGGCGGTGGCCCGGCTGGACAGCGGCCCGGTGGAGGAGGCGTCGGCCGAACCGGTACGCCGGCCGCGCTGGCACGTCCACTTCGCGGTGCCCGACCTGGCGCCGGCCCTGGAGGCCGCGACCGCCCTGGGCGGGCGGGTCGTACGGGAGGCGGGGCCGCAGGACGGCGGACGGTCGGTGACCCTGCGCGACCCGGACGGCGCGCTGTTCGACATCCACGCCAGGGGCGGCGGGGCGGCAGACTGACCCGGGGCGGGCCGCGTCGGGCCATGCCGGGCCATGCCGGGCCATGCCGGCCCGTGCGAGGGCGCCGTTCTCGTGACCCCGCTCAGAAGCGGACGCGGGCGGCGACCGGCAGGTGGTCGCTGCCGGTGGCCGGCAGGGCGGTGATCTCGGGCACGGTTCCCGAGCGGACCAGGACCTGGTCGATCCGGGAGACCGGGAAGGACGCGGGCCAGCTGAAGGCGAAGCCGCGTTCCGGGACGGCCATCCGCGAGGTCAGCGGGGACAGGCCCCGGTCGTCCACCGTGCTGTTGAGGTCGCCCAGCAGGATCACCTTGCCGAGCCGCTCCCCGGCCACGGCCGCCCCCAGCAGCGCGGCGCTCTCGTCCCGCCGGCCGGAGCCGAAGCCGCTCGGCCCGATGCGCACCGAGGGCAGGTGGGCGACGTAGACCGCGATCTCGCCCCGCGGGGTGCGCACGCCGGCCCGCAGCCCGCGGCTCCACTCCTCCCCGATGCCCCTGGGCCTGATGTCCACCCGGCGGACCTCCGCCAGCGGGTGCTTCGACCAGAGCCCGACGGTGCCCTCCACCGCGTGGTGGGGATAGCGCGGGGCCAGGGCCGCGGCGTACGCCGGGAGCGCGGACGGCGTCAGCTCCTCCAGGGCGATGAGCTCGGGCCCGGCCGCGGCCAGCGCCCGGGCGGTGCCGGCCGGGTCGGGGTTCTCGTCGCTGACGTTGTGCTGGACCACGACCAGGTCGTGCGGGCCGCGGTCCCCGGCGAGCAGCAGCCCGCCGAACTGGGCCGCCCAGGCGGCGGCGGACAGCAGCGCGGCCACCAGCGCGGCGGCCGAGCGGCGCAGCAGGGCGAGTCCGCACAGCACGGGAACGGCCAGGCCCAGCCAGGGCAGGAACGCCTCCAGCAGGCTGCCGAGCCGGCCGGGCCGGTTGGGCACGGCGAAGTGGAACCCGACCAGCCCGGCGACCGCCGCACCCGCCCCCGTGAGCCACGCGGCGCCCCGGTCCCACCGCCACCAGCGCCGGGCGGCCGTCCCGGTGCCCGCCGTCGGGCGCCGTCCGCCCCGTGCCCGTTCCACCACGTCGCCTGCCACCACGCCGTCCCACTCCGCTGCCGCCGGCCGATGCCCCCGGATCCACCCGCCCCGCGCAGCCGGAGCACGACGCCGTCCCCTTGCACTCCACACGACGCCCGCGACCGCGCGAGGGTTCCCGTGTCCGGCCGGGCGGCAGCTCAGTCGAGCGGCGCCGTCCCGGCGGGGGCCGGGACGAGGCCGTCGGCGACCAGGCCCGCCAGGACCGCCTCGCCGAGGGCCTGGACGGCCGACAGCGGCCGGACCATCACCGACAGCTCCTTCACCTTGCCGTCCCCGTCGAAGTGCAGCAGGTCGATGCCGTGGATCTGCTTGCCGCCCACGGTCGCCCGGAAGGTCAGGACCGCCGACGGCGTCTCGGTGCCGTCGGCGCCCGTCTCGCACACGCCGTCGTGGTGGCCGGTGTAGCGGAAGTCCTCGAACGTGCGCAGCAGCACCCCGAACAGGCCCGTCACCATCGGCTTCCCCTCGAACGGCCGGAACTTCAGCGGGCTGTAGAGCCGTACGTCGTCGGTGACCAGGGCCGCCATGGCGGCGAGGTCACGGCTGTCGACGGCGGCACGGAATCGCTCTGCTGTGGTCATGGCTGTCGCCCTCCATGGTCATAGTCATAGTCATCCATCTGATTAGTCAGATTATTGAGTATGGTGGAGACCGTGTCCATGGACGAGAAGACCGACGAGAACGCGGACGAGGCGACGGAAGGGACGACCCGATGGCCTTGAGACACGCCGTACTGGCGGCGCTGCTCGACCACGAGCTGAGCGGATATCAGCTGGCCAAGGCGTTCGACCTCGGAGTGGCCAACTTCTGGCACGCGCTGCCCCAGCAGCTCTACGCCGAGCTGGCCAAGCTGGAGAAGGCCGGGATGATCGAGGGCCGCGACGTGGTCCAGGACACCCGGCCCACCAAGCGCCTGTTCCGGGTCACCGACGCCGGACTGGCCGAGCTGGAGCGGTTCACGGAGGCGGCCTCCAAGCCGTCCTTCCTGCGCGACGACCTGCTCGTCAAGATCCAGGCGGCCGACCACGTCGACACCGGGCACCTCATCGAGCAGCTGACCGAGCGCGCCGCCTTCGCTCAGGCCAAGCTCGACCTGTTCGGCCAGCTGCTGCTGCGGATGCGCGGCGAGCGCGACGAGGAGGAGTTCCTGCTGCACGGCGAGCGCATCGGCCCGTACCTGACCTGCTTGGGCGGTATCACCTACGAGCAGGGCAACCGCGACTGGTGCCGGCGTACGGCCGAGGTCCTGGAGCAGAGGCAGGCGGCCCGTGCCCGGTCCTGACACGCGGTTCCGGCGGTACGTCGCCCTCGGCGACAGCCAGACCGAGGGCGTCGGCGACGGCGACGACACCGTGGGGCTGCGGGGCTGGGCCGACCGCTTCGCCGAACGGCTCGCGGCGTGCGAGCCCTCGCTCGCGTACGCCAACCTCGCCGTCCGCGGCCGCCGCGCCGCGGAGGTCCGCGCCGAACAGCTGGCCCCCGCCCTGGCCCTGCGCCCCGACCTGGCCACCGTCGTCGCCGGGGTCAACGACCTGCTGCGGCCCTCGTTCGACGCGGACGAGGTCGCCGGGCACCTGGAGGCCGTGTTCGCCGCGCTCACCGAGCAGGGCGCCCTGGTCGCCACGGTGACCTTCCCCGACGTCGGGCGGATCACGCCGCTGGCCCGCCCGCTCGGCCCCCGCGTCACGGCCCTCAACGAGCGGATCCGCCGCGCGGCCGACCGGTACGGAGTCGTCGTCGCCGACACCCACCCGCACGCCGTGGTCACCGACCCCCGCCTGTGGAGCCCGGACCGGCTGCACGCGTCCCCGCTCGGCCACCAGCGCATCGCCGACGCCGTCGCGCACGCCGTCGGCCTGCCCGGCAGCGACGACTCCTGGACGCGCCCCCTGCCCGCACCCGCCGCCCGGCCCGGGTGGCCCACGGCGGCCGCCGACGAACTCCGGTGGGCGGCCTCCTTCCTGGGCCCCTGGCTGGTCCGCCGCCTCCGCGGCACCTCCTCCGGCGACGGCCGCACCCCCAAACGCCCCGGCCTGCTCCCCCTGGACGCGCCGCACCCCGGCAGCCGCCCCGCGGACGCGCCCGCGACGGACCCGGCCTGAGCGACGGCTGCCGGCAGGCGGCGTCAGCGCCGGCGCTGCGTCCGGCCGGCCCGCCACAGGGTGCGGTTGCCCTCGACGATCACCGCCTCACCCGTCGGGCGGATCAGGAACCGGGCGCCGCGGTGGCCGCCCGTGCCCGACGACCAGGCCGTCCTGCCCGCGGAGGTGCGGACGGTGAGCAGGCCGTCGGCGGAGAAGTGGGCGTCGGCACCGCTGCCGGCGGTCCGGCTCGTCCAGCGCGGGCGGCCCTCGTCGTCCTGGAGGACGAGGTCCCCGCTGCTGTCGAAGTGCAGCCGCACCGCGCCCGCGTCGAGGGTGTCGCCGGGGCGCAGCACCGTCCCGGCGTGGACCTCGACGGCATCGTCGAGCCTGCCCTTCGCGAGGTCCCGCAGGGTGGGCAGGGACGGCGTGAAGGCGTAGACGGCGCCCTCGGTGCGGACGAACTGGTGGAAGGACAGGGTGGTCGCCCGGCTGCCGCCGTCCGCGCCGGGGGACTCGAACGCCGCCGGCGAGTCGGGTCCGATGACGGGGTCGGCGCCCGGCACGGGGTTGCGGGCCGGCGGGAAGTCCCGCTCGTTGCTCCACCTGCGGACGACGAACTCGAACTGCTCGACCAGGTCGGCCTGGTGGCTGACGAAGATCAGCCCGCGCGGCGTGTCCGCCTCGTCGGAGGCGGCCGGTCGTACGGTGCCGTCGGCGGCGCGCCCCAGCGGCGCGCCGAAGGGGGTGCCCCGCCGGATGATGCGGCGCGCGTCGAGGTCGGCGGCGGGCAGCGGCGGCCGGCCCGGGGCGAGCGAGAGCCCGGCCCGCGGGTTGCTCTTGCGGATGTGGGAGAAGAGGGGCGTGGTCCAGCCCTGCGGGTCGTTGCGGAAGTCGAGCGGGCCGTCGATGTCCTCGCCGGGCAGGGGCAGTCGTTCGGCGGCCGGGCAGGTGGCCACGGGCGCCCCGCCGGGCCAGCGGCCGACCATACGGGCGGCCAGCCAGGTCGGGTTCGCGTCGGCGGGCGCCGCCCCGGACCGCTTCAGCCGGTCGAGGCACTCACCGAGCTGGTCCCACCAGCCCGCGACGTCCTGGGCGAGGCGGCGTACGACGTGGAACGAGCCGCCCGTGGCCCAGGCCGGCAGCCCGGCGGGGCGCCCGCCCACCCGCTCCTGCCCGACCAGGAACTCCCCGGCCGGCACCAGGCGGGTGCCCGGTCTGCCCAGCACCGTCGTACCGGCCGTGGCCGGGTCGGGCGCGTCGAAGCCGCGTACGCCCGGCTGGCTGATGGCGTCGAGGAAGCCGAAGTGCTCGTGTCCGCGCAGCGCGCCGGGCAGGGTCGCGCCGTCCTGCTGGAAGAGCACGGCGGCATCGGCCTGTTCGAGGGCGGAGCGGTGGCGGTCGACCGCCTCGGCCAGCCTCCGGGCGTCGTCACCGGCCAGGGTCAGGACGGCGTGGACCTCGTCCTCGGAGGCCCCGAACAGCCAGGAGTCGGGGGCGCTGGGGCCCGTGTCGCCGAGCTGTTCGGCGCGGGTGGCGGCGCCCTCGGCGAAGGCCTCGGCCGTACTGCCGGGCGGGACGGCGGGGAACGGGTCCTTCCCGGCGAGCAGGCCCAGGCCCGCATGGGTCAGGCTGAAGCCCGCCCACAGCACGGACATGGTGGTCGGGTCGACGCCGCGGCGCATCCGGCGCGCCTTGCTGAACTCGGCGTTGAAGCGGGCGACCTCGTCGGTGGTGGCGAGTTCGGGCACGAGCCGGCCCAGCCAGCGACGGGCGTTGCCGGGGTGGCGGAAGTGCACGAAGAGCAGGCAGACATGGTCCTTGCGGAAGCCCGCGAGGATGTCGCCCTGGGTGCTGGTGTCGGTCCGCAGGGGCAGGTCCGCCGCCGGGCCGCGGGGCGCCACGGGCGCCACGGGTGCCTGCGGGTTCGTGGGGACGGCCGGGACCGCGACCGCGTCGTGCGCCGGGGCGGCGCCGGCGGCGAGGGCGGCCGCGGCGCAGGCCCCGGCCCGTACGACGGTCCGGCGGGCGGGATGGCGGAGGGAGGGCGGGGTCTCCATCGGGTCCTCCAGGCAAGGGGGCTGGGGCGTCCGGCGCTCGGGCGGCGCCACGGGAGCGGGCCGAGCTGCCGGTGATCTTCACCCTGTGCGATCACCCGGGCCCGCGCGAGGCGGGGGCACCGATGGGGTGATCAGGGCGTGCCAGGAGGGGGGTGGTGCGGCCGGAGACGGGCGGCCGGAGGCGGTGGCGGCCGGAGACGGGCGGCCGGAGGTGGTGGCCGCCGGAGGTGGCGGCCGGGTGTCAGTCCATGTCGAGGTAGTACACGCCGGCCTGGGCGTCGGCGAACAGGGTGAACTGCACGGTGGGCGTGCCGCCCTCCTCGTCCGGTTCCGTCTCCACCGGCTCCGCGCTGACCAGCACGAGCTCCTCGTAGCCGTCGAAGTTGCCGGGTCCGTCCGCCACGCCGACATGGATCGGGGTGTCGTCGGGAAGGCCGTCGAGCGCGCTGCGCAGCCGGGCGGCGGTCCACACCTGGGGGGCGTGTTCGAAGGTGTCTGCCATGGCCCGAGCGTAGGGGCGGCGACGGCCGCCGCACGCACGGCGCGCCGGACACGTCCTGACGCCCCCCACGCTGCGGCTACTCGAACCGCGCGGTGTCACCCGCCCCCCGGCGCACGATCTCGGCCTCACCACTGGAGAAGTCGATGACCGTGGTCGGCCGGGTGCCGCAGTCACCCGAGTCGAGTACGGCGTCCACCACATGGTCGAGCCGTTCCTTGATCTCCCAGCCCTGCGTCAGCGGCTCGTCCTCGCCCGGCAGCAGCAGGGTGCTCGACAGCAGCGGCTCACCGAGCTCGGCGAGCAGCGCCTGGGTGACCACGTGGTCCGGGATCCGCACCCCGACAGTCTTCTTCTTCGGGTGCATCAGCTGGCGCGGCACCTCCGACGTGGCGCGCAGGATGAACGTGTACGGCCCCGGGGTCGCCGCCTTGACGGCCCGGAACACGTCGTTGTCCACGTACACGAACCGGCCCAGCTGCGCGAAGTTCTCGCACACCAGGGTGAAGTGGTGCCGGTGGTCGAGATCGCGGATCGACCGGATCCGGCCGAGCCCCTCCCGGTTGCCCAGCTGGCAGCCCAACGCGAAACAGGAGTCCGTCGGGTACGCGATGAGCGCGCCGGAGCGGATGCTGTCCGCCACCGTGCCGATGGTGCGGCGCTGCGGGCTCTCGGGGTGGATGTCGAAGTACTTCGCCATCCGCCGAGCCTACGCCGCCGCGCCGCCCGGTGCGCCCGGCCCCCTGCTCCAGGCCGGTGGTCACCGTCAGCCGTTCTCGCCCCGTACGCCGTCACGCCCGGCCGGCCGCGGGTCGAGCGGGGTGAGCACGCCGAGCCGGTCCTCGATCGCCTGGGCCGCGTCCAGGCACAGGTCCTCGCGGAACGCGCGCCCGACGAGCTGCACCCCGCAGGGGAGGCCGTCGACCACCCCGGTCGGCACCGCCACCGCCGGCACGCCCACGAAGCTGGTCGCGGTGCACAGGCGCATCCCCGACGCGACCCGGTCCCGGCCCGCCGCGTCCCGCGACTCCAGCCCCGGCTCCACCGGCGGCTCGCCGAACACCGGGCCCAGCACCAGCGGGTAGTCGTCCAGGAACTCCGCCCAGGACCGGCGGATGCCCAGCCAGGCGCCGGTCAGCTTCATGAACTCGGCCGCGTCCGCGGGCGGCGTCCGTTCCATGGCCATCGCGATGTACCGGTCCCCGCCCTCCCCGAGCAGCGTGCGCACCACCGGCCAGGTCGGGGCGAACTCGGTCACGGTGATCCGCCCGTACACCTCCAGCGCCTCGTCCAGCCGCGGTACGTCGGCCACTTCGCGTACGTCGTAGCCGGCGTCGCGCAGCGCCTCGGCGGCGGTCCGAAGCGCCCCGCGCACCGCGGGGTGGACACCGTGCCCGCCCGGGTCCGCCACGAGCGCGACCGTGACCGGCCCGGGCAGCGGCGGGCCGTACGCGGGCACCGGCACGGCCCGGGGGTCGCGCGGATCCGCCCCCGCCAACACCTCGTACGCCAGCCGCAGATCGCCCACGGTCCGCGCCAGCGGCCCGTCGGTGACCAGGAACTGCGAGGCCGGGCCCGGGTCGTCCGGGCCGAGGACCCGGTGGTCCGCCGGGAACCGCCCCGTGGACGGCTTCAGTGCGGCCACACCGCAGAACTGCGCCGGGATGCGTACCGATCCGCCGGAGTCGTTGCCGAGGCCGAGCGCCGCCATGCCGGTGGCGACGGCCACCGCGTCGCCCCCGCTGGTGCCGCCCGGGGTGCGGCCGGGGTCCCACGGGTTGACCGTGTCGCCGTACAGCTCGCTGCGCGTGTGCATCCCCGCCAGGACGAGCGTGGGCAGGTTGCTGTGCCCGATCGGCACGGCCCCCGCCGCACGCAGCCGGGCCACCGGGGGCGCGTCCGCCGGCGCCACGAGATCGCGGAACCGCGGGGTTCCGTACGTGGTCGCGACGCCCTCGATCGCGGTGGTCTCCTTCACCGTGAACGGCACGCCGGCGAGGGGTCCGAGCGCCTCGCCGGCCGCCCGCGCGCGGTCCGTCCGCGCCGCCGCCTCCCGGGCGCGCTCGGCGAGGAGCTGGGTGACCGCGTTGACCTGCGGGTTGACCCCGGCGATGCGGTCCAGATGGCTGTCGAGAAGTTCGACGGCGCTGACCTCGCCGGCGCGTACCGCGGCCGCCTGACCGGTGGCCGGCATGCTCCACAGGGCGTCCTGCACGGGCCTGCCCCTTTCTTCGGATTGTGTCTGTCGTCTCCGCACACCCCACGTTGTGATGCGCTCGCATCGGTACGGTATCCCGGAACCGATGCGGTCGCATCGAATAAACTCCGTGCGATCGGAAACGGCGGAACGGCAGAGGGAAGTGCGGCATGCCCAGACAGGTGGACCACGAGAGCCGGCGGCGGATCGTCGCCGAGGCCGTCTGCGCCCTCGCCGACGAACGCGGACTGGAGGGGGTGACCCTGCGCGACGTCGCCGCCCGGGCCGAGGTGTCGATGGGGGCCGTGCAGCGGTGCTTCCGCACCAAGGAGGAGATGCTCCTCTTCGCACTCACCCACGTCGGCGACCGGATCACCGAGCGTGTACGGACCCGCCTGGTCGCCGGCCCCGCCCAGTCGGCGCGTACCGCCCTGGGGCACGCGACCGCCGAGGTCGCCCTCCTGCGGGAGGAGCACCGCGCAGAGGCCCGGGTCTGGCTCGCCTTCGTCGCGCAGGCAGTCGTCAGCGAACCGCTCGCCCGCGCGCTGCGGGCCGACTACGCCGACCTGGAAGGGGCGTTCACCCGGCTCGTGGCGGAAGCCTGCGGGCCGGGCGGCGAGGAACCCGCAACCGGCGCGGCCGCTGCGGCCGGCCCGACGGGCGACGGCGCCTCACCCGCCGACCCGGCCGGTGACGGTGCCTCACCCGCCGACCCGCGGACGACCGCCCGCACCCTGCTCGCCTTGGCGGACGGCCTCACGGCCCACGTGCTCATCGGCCACCTCACCCCCCGACAGGCGCAGGACGTCCTGCACACCCACCTGGCGGCCCTGTGGGAGCGCCCGCCCGCGGCCCGCTGACCCGGCCCCGCCCGGCCGGCCGACACCTTCGACCCCGGGGGCCGCGCCCGGCCGACTCCCTTCGACACGGGGGTTGAGAGCCATCCCTGTTCCCTGTCGGACCGTGCGCCGGAGGCGGTCAGTGAACTGATCCCGAAGCCGCATCCTGCACGCCCCCTGCCCGGCCGGTGAGCGAGCTGGTGACGGTATCGGCCATGGCATGGGCCATGCGCTGGTAGAAGCGCCACAGGAAGGGGTCGCGGGGGCTGGGTGCGCCGAAGTAGCCCTGCGGCGTCACTCTGCGGGCGTGTTCGCCGCCCTTTCGCCATTCGGCCAGGTCCTGCGGCCCGAGGCCCGTCGGCTGAAGTCGGGTCATGGCGTCATGGTCGACGAGCTCGGGGAACCAGCGCATCATCAGCGCGCTCTCGATCTCTTCGGCATGGACACCGAGTTCACCGGTCAGCTCCAGGCCCTCGAACAGCGGCTGCATGGCGAACGTGGCCAGAGCGGGTGTCTTCGCCGCCTCGCCCAGGCGGTCGGCGATGAAGTCGGGCTCGATGAGGACGACTCCGGTGCTGCCCTCCTCGTGTCGGCGCGTCACGACGTCGAGGAGCATCCGATTGTGAGCGATGTCGCCCTGATGGTTGATCACGAAGATGTGCTGGAACCCGTCCGTGGCGAGGGATTCCATGATGTCGAAGTGCAGTGCCGCCGCGGTCTCGGGCCGCGTGCGGAACGTCCCGGCGAAGGCACCGGAAACCTGGTTGATCCCCCAGAACACAGGTGGGGCGATCAGCGCCGGTATCCGGTGCCGGTCGAGCTCGTCCTTCACCATCCGGCACAGCTGGTAGGCGCCGTACGCGTCGGTGCCCAGCGGCAGGTGCGGGCCGTGCTGCTCGATGACACCTGTGGGCAGCAGGACACAGGCGCCGGCGGCTGCCGCCGCCTCCACCTGCGGGTATGTGAGGTCGGCCATGGTCCCTGCGAAGACCGAGTATCCACCGTGCATGTACTTCCCCCGTAAACGATGCCGAGTCCGGTCCGGTCACCGGTCGTGATCATTCTTGGCAGGACGTGCAGCTGGTCACGAGCAGCACCTACGCCGGAAATCGCGCCCGCCCCTTGTGGGGAGATCACAACTGGACTCCCCGGGCCGCCACTTCGGACTCGGCCTGTAGGCAGCCTCCGTCGTGCGTCTCACCGCTGCTGGAAGTAGCAGAACTCTCCAAGATCGACTCGTGATCCTTGTCCCTGGCGGGGCCGCTGTCCGTGTCCGGACCGTCGCAGACTTGCAGGACGCGGCGGCCCGGCCGGCTGCCGTGTCCTCTGCTCGGTCGACCCAAGGAGTGCCAGCGTGAGCGAGCGCGTTCTCATCCCCCGCAACCGGGGCTTCCTCTTCCTCGACTCCCACCCGGCGGGCTGCGAGCGGCTGGTGGCCGACATGTGGCAGGCATGCCCCGGCCCTGCCGACGCCCCGGAGGGTGCCGGGCCGGTGGCTCTGATCATCGGCTCCTCGGCCGGATACGGCCTGGCCGCTACGGTCGCCGGACTCAAGCGCGCCGGCATCCGCGGCATCGCGGTCTCCTTCGAGAAGGGCCCCACCGAACGGCGTACCGCCACGGCCGGCTGGTACCGCACCGCCGCCACCGCCGACATCGCCCGTACCGCCGGACGGGACCTGGTCCTCCTCAACGGCGACGCGTTCTCCGACACGATGAAGAACCAGGTCGCCGACATCGTCGAGCAGCGTTTCGGCGGCAGCCTGGACTACCTGATCTACTCGGTGGCCGCGCCCCGGCGAACCGACCCGGACACCGGCACCACGTACGCCTCCGTCCTCAAGCCGATCGGCCGGGCGAACCGCACCAAGACCCTTGTCTTCGACGACCAGGGCGTTCCCGAGGTCCGCGAGGTCGAGACCGGGCCGGCCGAAGGCGATGACGTCGAGCAGACCGTGGCCGTGATGGGCGGTGTGGACTGGGAGCGCTGGATCGACCACCTGGCCGGCCGGGGGCTGCTCGGCGAGGGCTTCGCCACCGCCGCACTGTCGTACATCGGATCGCCCCTGACAGCGGCGATCTACCGGCAGGGCACCATCGGTGCGGCCAAGGCCCACCTGGAGGCCACCGCCCGCACCCTGGACGAGCGGCTCGCCAGGACGGTGGGCGGGCGGGCCGTGACCTCCGTCAACGGCGCCGCCGTCACCCAGTCCTCCACCGCCATCCCCGGCATCGCCCTCTACACCGGCCTGCTGCGCGGCGTCCTCGGCGAGGCCCTCGTCCCGCCGGTTCAGCAACTCGCCGCCCTGTGGGACCAGCTCACCGGTGCCGCGCCGCTCGCCCTGGACGCCGAAGGCCGGATCCGCCTGGACGCCTGGGAACTTGACGACGACGTCCAGGCGGCCGTCGCCGAACGCTGGGAGGCCGCCACGACCGACACCGTCGCCGGCCTCGCCGACCTCGACTGGTTCCACGCCGAGGTCCAACGCCTGTACGGATTCTCCGTGCCGGGCGTCGACTACACCGCCGCAGTGGCCACCGACATTCCCTGGCCCGTCCGGCACGGGTGATCCTCGACCCCGCAAACGTGAAGGCATCAACGCCCCACGGGAATCTCTGTGTTCAACTCTTGCCGTACGGCAGGCCGGGCGCGCACAGTGGTCGCGCAGCCCTGAGAGCGCTCTCAGTCCGTCCATCGCACTTCCCTCCCCCCATCGTGAGAGGTGCCCATGAGCGACATCCGCGTGCGCCGCGGCCCGTTACGCCGTACCGCCCTCGCCGCCGGAGCGCTGCTCCTCGCCGCCGGCGCGGCCCTCGCCTCGGACTCCCATCCCGCCCGCGCCTCGGCCCCCGCCCCCGAGCCCGGCTGGACGACCGTGTTCCTCGACGACTTCGACGGGCCCGCCGGCACGGGCGTGGACACCGCCGACTGGCAGTACACCACCGGCACCAGCTACCCCGGCGGCCCCGCCCGCTTCGGCACCGGCGAGATCGAGACCATGACCTCCTCCACCGCGAACGTCTCCCTCGACGGAGCCGGCCACCTGCGCATCACGCCGCAGCGGGACGGGGCGGGCAACTGGACCTCCGGCCGGGTGGAGACCCGCCGCTCCGACTTCCAGCCCCCGGCCGGCGGCACCCTGCGCGTCGAGGCGCGCATACAGATGCCCGACGTGACCGGCCCGGCCGCCAAGGGGTACTGGCCGGCGTTCTGGATGCTCGGCGCGCCCTACCGGGGCAACTGGTGGAACTGGCCGGGCATCGGCGAGCTCGACATCCTGGAGAACGTCCAGGGCATCAACCAGGTCTGGGCCACCATGCACTGCGGCACTAGCCCCGGCGGCCCCTGCAACGAGACCTCCGGCATCGGCGGCAGCCGGGTCTGCGCCCCGGTGTCCTGCCAGGCGGGCTTCCACACGTACGCCGTCGAATGGGACCGCGGCACCAGCCCGCAGGAGATGCGCTTCCTGCTGGACGGCGCGGTGTTCCACACCGTCCGCGAGACCCAGGTACCCGCCTCGACCTGGGCCGAGGCCACCGGGCACGGCTACTTCCTGATCCTGAACGTGGCCATGGGCGGTGGCTTCCCCGACGCCTTCGGCGGCGGCCCCGACGCGGGCACCGTCCCGGGCCACCCCATGGTCGTGGACTACGTGACCGTCCTCCAGCGGGGCGGCACCACCACCCCGCCGCCCACCACCCCCACCACCCCGCCGCCGGGCGGCACCCGCGACGCCTACGCCGCCGTCCAGGCCGAGACCTACGACGGCCAGTCCGGGCTGGCCACCGAGGCGACGGGCGACACCGGCGGAGGCCGCAACATCGCCGCCGTCGCGAACGGCGACTGGGCCCTGTACCGGGGCGTCGACTTCGGCGGCACGCCCGCCACCCAGTTCCTCGGCCGGGTCGCCAGCGGCGCGGCCGGCGGGGTCAGCGGTCTGGTCGAGGTGCGGATCGACTCCCGTACCAGCGCCCCCGTCGGCAGCTTCTCCGTCGCCGGCACGGGCGGCTGGCAGAGCTGGCGGACCGTGCCGGCCAACATCTCCGCCGTCACCGGGGTGCACGACGTCTACCTGACCTTCGCCAGCGGCCAGCCGGCCGACTTCGTGAACCTCAACTGGTTCACGTTCGGACACTGACCCGGGAGACTGGCCCGGGACACTGACGCGCCGGCCCAGGACACTGACCCACTGGCCCAGGGCACTGACTCAGGACACGGACCGACCCAGGAGGCTGACGACGTGAGCCGGCCCACCCTCGAAGCGGTCGCGGCCCGGGCCGGTGTGTCCCGGGCCACGGTCTCCCGCGTCGTCAACGGCGGCGCGGGAGTCCGCGGGAGCGTCGCGGACCGGGTCCGGGCCGTCGTCGCCGAGCTGGGCTACGTACCCAACCCGGCCGCCCGGACCCTCGTCACGCGGCGCACCGGTGCCGTCGCCGTGATCATCGACGAGCCGGGCAGCCGGGTCTTCTCCGACCCCTTCTTCTCCCGCCAACTGCGCGGCATCGGCCGGGACCTGGCCGCCCGCGACACCCAACTCGTCCTGCTCCTCGCGGAAGGACCCGACGACCACGCCCGGATCAGCCGCTTCCTGGCCGGCGGGCACGTCGACGGCGTGCTCGCCTTCTCCCTCCACGCCGGCGGCCCGCTCCCCGGCATGATCGCGCGCACCGGGCTGCCCGCGGTCTACGGCGGCCGGCCCCACTGGTCCGCACCCGGCCCGGCCCCGCTGTACGTCGACGCCGACAACCGGGCGGGCGCCCGGGCGGCCGTCCGCCACCTGCTCGGGCTCGGCCGGCGCCGCATCGCCCACCTCGCCGGCCCGCAGGACCAGACCTCGGCCGCCGACCGCCTGGCCGGATACCGCGACGCGCTCCCGCCGGGCATGCCCGAACGGGTCGCACCCGGCGACTTCACCGTCGAGGGCGGGCTGGCCGCCATGCGGCGGCTCCTCGCCGACCGCCCCGGCCCCGCCCCCGACGCCGGCCCCGACGCCGTCTTCGCCGCCAACGACCTGATGGCCTCCGGCGCGATCCGCGCCCTGCGCGAGCACGGCCGTACCGTCCCGGGGGACGTGGCCGTGGTCGGGTTCGACGACACCGAGGGCGTCGCGACCGCCACCGACCCGCCCCTGACCACCGTCCGCCAGGACGTCGAGGGCATGGGCGGCCACATGGCCCGCCTCCTCCTCGACACCCTGGCCGCTCCCGCGCCGGCGTCCGCCCAGGACGCGCCACCCGCCACCCCCCTGATCACGCCCACCCTCCTCGTCCGGCGCGCCTCGGCCTGACCGCGGGCGGGGCGGGTCGATAGTGGGAGGGTGAGTGACGGGGCACGGGAATCCGGACAGGCCGACGGCGGTGCAGGCAGCACCGGCGGTGCAGGCGGCACCTGGTCCGGCCGTGCGGGCGCGCAGGCGTTCGCCGCGGTGGAGGCGGCCACCGACTGGCTGCTCGGGTATCCGTTCGTCTTCCGTACGCTGTCCCACCGGATCGGCCCCGGCGACGTGCTGGTGGACTACGGCTGCGGTCCGGGCCAGGTGGCGGACGCCGCCGCCCGCCGGCTCCAGGCCCGGGTGCTGGGCGTGGACACCTCCCCCGAGATGCTGGAACTGGCCCGCCGAACGGCCCCGGCCGTTGCAGAGTTCCACCTGGTCGAGAACGGGCGGGTGACCGGCCTGGCGGACGGCCGCGCGGACGCCGTGATGTGCAACCACGTCCTCGCCTCGGTGCCGACGCAGGAGGCGGTCCTCGCCGTGTTCACCGAGATCCACCGGCTGCTGCGGCCCGGCGCCCCGCTCGTCCTGCTCACCACCGACCCGGCCTGCACCGGCATCGAGTACGCCTCGCTGCGGATCGGGGGCGGTCCGGGCGAGGAGTACGGACCCGGTGACCGGCTGACCGTACGGCTGCGGCGTACGGACGGCACCTGGCAGGACGTGCACAACCACGCCTGGCCCGTCGGCTTCCTGCCCGGCCTGCTGGAGCGGGCCGGCTTCCGGGACGTCACCCAGCAGCGCCCCACCGTGGACGAGGCCCTGACCGTCGCCGACCCGGAGTTCGCCCGCGGCCGTGCGTGGGCGGGGGAGCGGGAGCGGCCGCCGCTGGTGGTCACCACGGCGACGGCCGGCTGACGGGGCCGACAGGGCCGACTGCCCGTCGCCC
>NZ_WTFF01000150.1 GCF_019400985.1 Streptomyces bambusae | reverse complement strand
GCCGGTCGGCGCGTGCCTTGCCCGGTTCGGCTTGGGGTGCTGGCCCTGTTCGCCGGTCGGCGCGTGCCTTGCCCGGTTCGGCTTGGGGTGCTGGCCCTGTTCGCCGGTCGGCGCGTGCCTTGCCCGGCCCGGCTTGCGGCGCCCACCCCGCCCGCCGGTCGGCGCCGGCCTGGCGCCGTAGTACGGCACCTGCCCCGCCCGGTCGCCGCCGCCCCGCAGGGGATCGCACGTGCGCCGTACGCCGTACGCACTGGCCCGAACGCGTCCCGTGGCCGTCCCTCGTCCGGGGGACCGGTCCGCACCCGGGCCCGTGGACGGCCCCCGCCGGGGGAGGCTGTGGAGCATGCTGCAGCAGTACGACACCATCGGCGCGCGCTTCGAGGAGTCCACGGGCGCGGCGGGCTTCTCGGCGGCCGACACCCACACCCTCGTGGGCGCGCTGGACGCGCTCGGCGGGGTCAAGGGGCTCGACACCCTGGACCTCGCCTGCGGATACGGCCACACCACCCGGCTCCTGGCGCGGGCCGGGGCGCGGCGCACCGTGGGCGTGGACGTCTCGGCGGAGACGATCAGGCTGGCGCGGACGCATCCCGAGGGCGCCGAAGGCATCGAGTACGTCGTCGCGGACGCGGCCGCGCTGCCCCGGCTCGGGCCGTTCGACCTGGTCACCGCGGTGTACCTGTTCAACCACGCGCCGGACCGGACCGCCCTGCACGCCATGTTCACGGGTATCCGGGACAATATGCGTCCCGGCGCCCGGCTGCTGGCCGTCGTACCGAACCCGGGGGCCTTCCCACACGTGGACTGGTCGCCGTTCGGGGTCCGGATCGTCGACCGGGTCCGCGAGCAGGACGCGGACGCACCGCTGCTGCGGGCGCTGTTCCTGACCGATCCGCCGCTGCCGTTCGAGTTCCGGGAATGGCCGCACGCCGAGTTCGGGGAGGCCGCGGTCGACGCGGGCTTCACGGCGATCAGCTGGCACCCGACCCGGACCCCGCCGCCCTGCGCGACCCGGGACGAGGCGTACTGGGCCGCCTACCGCAGCTCCCCGGTCAGCTCCTTGATGACGTGCGTGGCGTGAGGGCGTGGCCGGCCCGGAACGGCCTTCCGAGCCGGGTGGGCTGTGCGAGCCGGGCGGACTGTGTGGGGCGTGCGGACTGTGCGAGGCGTGCGGGCCGGGCCGGCTGTGAGGGCCCGGCGTGCCGGTGCCGGCCGGCATGCCGGTGCCGGCCGGTCGGGCCCGTGCAGCGGCGCCGGCGGCCGCCTGGGCCCGTGAGGCCGCCCGGGTCCGTCGCGCCGCGAGAGTCCCTCCGCCGGCGCCGTCATTCCGCCCCCGCCCGCCTCACGATCTCCACGATCCGGTCCCGTGCCGCCCGCCCCTCCGGGACCGGCAGCAGGGGGTACACGTGCGGCAGCCCCGGCTCCTCGTGGTAGTCGACCTCGACCCCGTCCGCCCGGGCCCTGCGCAGCAGTTCCCGGCTGTCGGTGGTCAGCACGTCCCGGGTGCCCGTGAACACCGAGATCGGCGGGAGCCCGGCGAACGAGCCGTGCAGCGGGCTCACCCGCGGGTCGTCCACGTCCAGCGTGCCCGCGTACAGCCGGCCGGCCTCCGCCAGCCCCGGGCGCCCCAGCATCGGGTCGGCCGCCTCGATCGCCGCCTGGTCCGGGTGGCTCATGCTGACGTCCAGCCAGGGCGAGATCAGCACGATGCGCGAGGGCGCGGCCCCCGTCCGATCCCGCAGCCGCTGCGCGGCCGCCAGGGCCAGCCCGGCGCCCGCCGAGTCGCCGATCAGCACGGTGCCGACGTCCCCGCCGCCGGCGATCAGCCCGCTCAGCAGGTCGGCGGCGACCGGCACCGTGCGGTCGGCGGTGCCGCGCGGGGCCAGGACGTACGCGGGGACCACACAGTGCGCCCGCGCCTCGGTCACCAGGGTCCGCACCAGGGACCAGTGCTGGCGGACCAGCTCGTTGATGTAGATGCCGCCGTGCACGTACAGCACCCGCGCCGCCGGCTCCGCCCCGCGCGGCTGTGCGTCGTAGACCGGCCACGCCCCTACGAAGGTGCGCGAGACCTCGGCGACCCTGCCCAGCGCGCGCGGCGGCAGGTGCGACTCCGGCCGGCGCGTCGTATGCGCCACCCGGTCCCGCACCGCCTCGGCACTGGCGAAGCGTCTTCGCCGGCCCGACGCGATCAGCGCGGCCGACAGCGCTCGACTGCGCAGACTCGGCACGAGCGCCACCTCCCTCCCCGGCCCGTCCCCCAGGCCCCTTTCCCTGGACCGCTGACCCGGACCCGTCGCCCCGGCTCGATCCATGCCCCGGCCGTCGTTCCGGTGCACGTGAGGAGCATAGGCGTGAAGCTGCGCTGTCGACCCGCTTAAGAAATCCTCGATGGACTGATCACCTCCGCTCTCGGCAGATTGGTCCCCGTCCGAGACGCCGCACGTGCACCCCTGGTCGCGGCGCCCCCTCCGCATGCCTGGAGCCACCCCATGAAGGCACTCGTCAAGCACAAGGCCGAGCCCGGACTGTGGCTCATGGACGTGCCGGAGCCCGAGTACGGTCCCGGCGAGGTGCTGATCAAGGTGCTGCGCACCGGGATCTGCGGCACCGACCTGCACATCCGGGCCTGGGACGGCTGGGCGCAGGGCGCGGTCAAGACCCCGCTGGTGCTCGGCCACGAGTTCGTCGGCGAGGTCGCGGCGGTCGGCGGGGACGTCCACGACATCGAGGTGGGCGCCCTGGTCAGCGGCGAGGGCCACCTGGTGTGCGGCAAGTGCCGCAACTGCCTGGCCGGCCGCCGCCACCTGTGCCGCAGCACCGTCGGGCTGGGCGTCGGCCGGGACGGCGCGTTCGCCGAGTACGTGGTCCTGCCCGCCCAGAACGTGTGGGTGCACCGCACCGAGGTGGACCTGGACGTCGCCGCGATCTTCGACCCGTTCGGCAACGCCGTGCACACCGCCCTGTCCTTCCCCCTGGTCGGCGAGGACGTGCTGATCACCGGCGCCGGCCCGATCGGCATCATGGCGGCGGCCGTGGCCCGGCACGCCGGTGCGCGCAACGTCGTCATCACCGACGTCAGCCCCGAGCGCCTGGAGCTGGCCCGCAAGGCCGGCGCCACGCTCGCCCTGGACGTCCGGGAGGCCACGATCGCCGACGCCCAGGCGAGGCTCGGCCTGCGCGAGGGCTTCGACGTCGGCCTGGAGATGTCCGGCCGCCCCGAGGCGATGCGCGACATGATCGCCAACATGACGCACGGCGGCAAGATCGCGATGCTGGGCCTGCCGGCCGACGAGTTCCCCGTCGACTGGGCGAAGGTCGTCACCTCGATGATCACGATCAAGGGCATCTACGGCCGTGAGATGTTCGAGACCTGGTACGCGATGACGGTGCTGCTGGAGGGCGGCCTCGACCTCACCCCGGTGATCACCGGCCGCTACTCGCACCGCGACTTCGAGGCCGCCTTCGACGAGGCGTCCACCGCCCGCAGTGGAAAGATCATCCTGGACTGGACGGCGTGACCGGCAGACCGGCGTGATCCCGTCGACGGCGTGATCCTCCGTACGGTTCGGTCGCTCCCTACGGCGTGGTCGCTCCGTACGGTGCGACCCGCCGCACGCGTCCGCCGCAGGGCGTCCCCGCACGGTCCCGGCCGTGCGGTGCGACGCTCCCGTCGGGCACGGGCACGGGCACGGGCACAGGCCCGACGCGCCGGCAGGCGTGCCGCCCACGAACCACCCTCCCCGGCCGGGCCCCGTTCAACTCTCCCCCTCCGCGGGGCCCGGCCCCTCCCTACCTCTGCACCCCTCCTGCACCTCCGCCGCACAAGGAGAAAGCGAAGCCCATGTTCGAGTCCGTACGCGACGACCTGCGCACCACCCTCGACGAGATCCGCGCCGCCGGACTGCACAAGCCCGAGCGCGTCATCGGCACCCCGCAGAGCGCGGCCGTGGCCGTCACCGCCGGCGGCACCCCCGGCGAGGTGCTCAACTTCTGCGCCAACAACTACCTGGGCCTGGCCGACCACCCCGAGGTCGTCGCCGCCGCCAAGGACGCGCTGGACCGCTGGGGCTACGGCATGGCCTCCGTCCGCTTCATCTGCGGTACGCAGGAGGTCCACAAGGAGCTGGAGGCGCGCCTGTCCTCCTTCCTCGGCCAGGAGGACACGATCCTGTACTCCTCCTGCTTCGACGCCAACGGCGGCGTCTTCGAGACCCTGCTCGGCGCCGAGGACGCGGTGATCTCCGACGCTCTCAACCACGCCTCGATCATCGACGGCATCCGCCTGTCCAAGGCCCGCCGCTTCCGCTACGCCAACCGCGACATGGCGGAGCTGGAGGCCCGGCTCAAGGAGGCCGTCGAGGGCGGCGCCCGCCGCAAGCTCATCGTCACCGACGGCGTCTTCTCCATGGACGGCTACGTCGCCCCGCTCCGGGAGATCTGCGACCTCGCCGACCGCTACGACGCGATGGTCATGGTCGACGACTCCCACGCCGTCGGCTTCGTCGGCCCCGGCGGCCGCGGCACCCCGGAGCTGCACGGGGTCATGGACCGCGTCGACATCATCACCGGCACCCTGGGCAAGGCCCTCGGCGGCGCCTCCGGCGGCTACGTCGCCGCCCGTGCCGAGATCGTCGAGCTGCTGCGCCAGCGCTCGCGCCCGTACCTCTTCTCCAACTCCCTCGCCCCGGTCATCGCGGCCGCCTCCCTGAAGGTCCTCGACCTCCTGGAGTCGGCGGGCGACCTGCGCGAGCGCCTCGCCGCCAACACCGCCCTCTTCCGCACGAAGATGGCCGAGGCCGGCTTCGAGATCCTGCCCGGCGACCACGCCATCGCCCCGGTCATGATCGGTGACGCGGCGAAGGCGGCCCGGATGGCGGAGCTGCTGCTGGAGCGCGGGGTCTACGTGATCGGCTTCTCCTACCCGGTGGTCCCCATGGGCCAGGCACGCATCCGCGTCCAGCTCTCGGCCGCCCACTCGACGGCCGACGTCGAGCGTGCCGTGGCGGCCTTCGTGGACGCCCGCGCCGCCCTGGACGCCTCCGCGGCCTGAGACAATGGCGGGGTGATCGACCCCCGCCGGCTGCGCATCCTGCGGGCCGTGGCGGACCACCGTACGGTGACCGCCGCGGCCGCAGCTCTGTACCTCACCCCGTCCGCCGTCTCCCAGCAGCTCGCCGCGCTGGAGCAGGAGACCGGGCACGTGCTGCTGTCCCGCAGCGGCCGGGGCGTACGGCTCACCGCGGCCGGTGAGATCCTGCTCGGCCACGCCCACGAGGTGCTGGCCCAGTTGGAGCGCGCGGAGGCGGAGCTGGCGGCGTACGCGGGCGGCACGGCGGGCGAGGTCACCGTCGCCGCCTTCGCCACCGGCATCGCCGAGGTCCTCGCCCCGGCCATCGGCCGGCTCGCGCGGGACCACCCGGGGCTGCGGCTGCGGGTGCGGGACGCCGAGGGCGACGAGAGCCTGCCGATGCTGCTCGACGGCGAGGCCGACGTGGCCCTGGCCGTCGAGTACCGCGGGGGCCCGGGGGCGGACGACGCCCGACTGTCGGTCCTGCCGCTCTACGCCGAGCCCTTCGACGCGGTCCTGCCCGTCGGGCACCCGCTGGCCGAGCTGCCCGAGGTGTCGCTCGCCGCGCTGGCGGACAGCGAGTGGATCGGCCAGTACCCCGGTAACCCGTGCCACGACGTGACCCTGCTCGCCTGCGAACTGGCCGGCTTCCAGCCGCGCTTCGTGCACTCCTCGGACGACTTCCGCGCCGTCGTGGCCCTGGCCGGCGCGGGGGCGGGGGTCGCTCTGGTGCCCCGTTCCGCCCTGCGCGGCATGGAGCTCAAGGAGGTCCAGGTCCGGCCGGTCACGGGGGCGTCGGCGACGCGCCGCGTCTTCGCGGCCACCCGCCGGGGCGCGGAGTCCCACCCCCTGATCGCCCCCGTCCTCGCGGCCCTGCGCGCAGCTGCGGAACACCTCCCGACCGACTGACGGCCACGACCCGCGCCACGGCCGGGCTTGCGTCCGCGCCACGGCCGGGCTTGCGTCCCACCCCGGTCGGTTTGCGTCCCACCACGGCCGGGCTTGCGTCCGCGCCACGGCCGGGCTGCGCCTGCGCCTGCGCCTGCGCCGCGCTGTGCTCAGACGCGCACGACCTCGACCCCCGCCGCCTCGAAGGCGCGGGCGCCGGCGTCCGGCAGGCCCGCGTCCGTCACCAGGACGTCGACGGCCGACGTGCCGCAGATCCGGGCGAAGGCCCGCACCCCGAGCTTGCTGGAGTCCGTCGCGACGACCACCCGGCGGGCCCGTTCGCACAGCAGCCGGTTGACCGCCGCCTCGTCCTCGTGGCGGGTGGCCGCGCCGTCCGCCACGTCGAAGCCGTCCACCCCGAGCACCGCCGTGTCCACCATGATCTGGTCGAGGACGCTCCGGGCCAGCGGCCCGGTCAGTTCGAAGGACTGCGGCCGGGCGACCCCGCCGGTCAGCACGATCTTGAACTGCGGCCGGACCGCCAACTCACCCGCGATGTTCAGCGCGTTCGTCACGACCGTCAGCGCCGGCGGCGCCAGCTCGGCCAGGTCCGCGCGGCCCGCCAGGGCCCGCGCCACCTCCGTGGTCGTCGTCCCGCCGGTCAGGCCGATCACCTCGCCGGGATCGACCAGCTCGGCCACCGCCTCGCTGATCCTGCGCTTCTCGGCCGCCCGGCGCGACGTCCGGTAGCGCAGCGGGAGTTCGTAACTCACCCCGTGCAGCACCGCCCCGCCCCGCGTACGCACCAGCATCTGCTGCTCGGCCAGTTGGTCCAGGTCCCGGCGGATGGTGGCGGCCGACACGCCGAGCTCCGCCGCGGCCGGATCGACCTCCAGCCGCCCCCGCTCCACCAGCAGGGCCAGCAGCGCCTGCCACCGTGCCTCCCGCGACAGCGACATCGGTCCGGCCCCTCCCCACTCGTACGTATGGTCGCAACGACGACACTAACCCAGCCGATCACCCTGCACATGCTTGAAGTTGCGTGAAACAGCCCGATACTTTGCAGCAAAACGCACCCGATGTGCAGGGAGCCGGTATGAGCCATGTCGCGTACGAGCTGAGCACACAACCCGCCTGCTGGGAACGGGCCGCGGAACTCGCCCCCGCCCGGCGCGACGGGCTCCCGCGGCCGGGGGAGCGGACCGCCTTCGTGGGCTGCGGCACCTCGTACTACATGGCACAGGCCGCCGCCGCCCTGCGCGAGGAGGCCGGGCACGGCGAGACCGACGCGTTCGCCGCCTCGGAGTTCCCGGCGGGGCGCCGCTACGACCGGGTCGTCGCCCTCACCCGCTCCGGAACCACCACCGAGGTCCTCGACCTGCTGGCCGCACTGCGCGACAGCGGCGCCGCGACCGGCACCCGCACCCGTACCGGCAGCGGCATCAGTACCGGCACCGGCACAGGCACGGATGCCGGCACCGACACCCGCACCCGCACCACCGTCGTCGTCGGCGACCCCGACACCCCTGCCGTCAGCCTCGCCGACGACGTCGTCGTACTGGACTTCGCCGACGAACACTCCGTCGTGCAGACCCGGTTCGCCACCACCGCCCTCACCCTGCTGCGCGCCCACGTCGGCCGGCACACCCCCGACGTCGTCGCCGACGGGCACACCGCGCTCGCCGAACCGCTGCCCGCGGGCCTGGAGAGCTGCGGGCAGTTCACCTTCCTCGGCCGCGGCTGGAGCGTCGGCCTCGCCCACGAGGCCGCGCTCAAGATGCGCGAGGCCTCGCTGTCCTGGTCGGAGTCCTACCCGGCGATGGAGTACCGGCACGGCCCCATCAGCGTCTCCGGGCCCGGCACCGCCACGTGGGCCTTCGGCGAGGCCCCCGAGGGCCTGGCGGAGCAGGTGCGGCAGACCGGTGCCCAGTGGGTGGCCGGGCGGCTCGACCCGCTGGCCGAGCTGGTCCGCGTCCACCGCCTCGCCGTCGCCGTCGCGGCCCAGCAGCAGCTCGACCCGGACCGGCCCCGCCACCTGACCCGTTCGGTGATCCTCACCGCCGGCGAGGAGGCCGTCCGATGACCCTCGCCCGCACCGGCACCCTCGTCCTGGCCGCCGCGCGCGCGGGCCGCGCCGTCGCCGCCTTCAACATCATCACGCTGGAGCACGCCGAGGCCGTCGTCGCCGGCGCCGAACAGGCCGGCGCCCCCGTCGTCCTCCAACTCAGCGAGAACGCCGTGAAGTTCCGGGGCGGCCGGCTCCTGCCCATCGCGCGCGCCGCCCTCGCCTGCGCCGAGGCGGCCGCGGTACCGGTCGCGCTGCACCTGGACCACGTCAAGAACCCCGACCTGCTGCGCCTGGCCGCCGACGCGGGCTTCGGCTCGGTGATGTACGACGCCGCGCACCTGCCGTACGCCGAGAACCTGGAGGCCACCCGCTCCGCCGCCGACTGGGCACACGCCAACGGGCTGTGGATCGAGGCCGAACTGGGCGAGGTCGGCGGCAAGAACGGTGACGCACCGCCGGACCCGCACGCCCCCGGAGCCCGCACCGACCCCGACGAGGCGCGTCGCTTCGTCACCGACTCCGGGGTGGACGCGCTCGCCGTGGCCGTCGGCAGCACCCACGCCATGACCACCCGCACCGCCTCCCTGGACCACGCCCTGCTGGCCCGGCTCGCCAAGAACGTCGACGTGCCGCTCGTCCTGCACGGCTCCTCCGGCCTGCCGGACGCCGAACTCGCGGCCGCCGTCGCGGGCGGCATCCGCAAGGTCAACATCGGCACCGCCCTGAACGTGGCGATGACCGAGGCCATCCGCACGCACCTGACCCCGGCGGACCCCCGCCCCTACCTGACGGCGGCCCGCACCGCCATGACGGCGACGGCCAAGGACATGATCGGCGCCCTGAACCCGTAAGGGGCCGCGACCCGTACGGCGCGACCCGTACGGCGCGTCCGTGAGGCGCGCGGCCCCCCGGCACGACCGCCGTCCGCGCGACGGCAGCCCTTCCGAATTCCTGGAACAGGTTCTAACCTGACCGCCGCCAGCGACGGACGACGCCAGAGCACCCGGAGGGGCCGTGCACCTCGAATACACGCCTGAGCAACAGCAGTTGCGCGCCGAACTGCGCGCCTACTTCGCCGAGCTGGTACCCGCCGACGGACACGACCGCTACGAGGACCCCGCCGCCCAGAAGCGCTTCTACCGGGAGACCGTCCGCCGGCTCGGCGCCGACGGCTGGCTCGGCGTCGGCTGGCCCACGGAGTACGGCGGCCGCGGGATGACCGCCATGGACCAGTTCATCTTCTTCGACGAGGCCGCACAGGCCGTGGTCCCGCTGCCGCTGATGGCCCTCAACACCGTAGGGCCGACCCTCATGCAGTTCGGCACCGACGAGCAGAAGGCGTACTTCCTGCCCCGCATCCTCTCCGGCGAGATCGACTTCGCCATCGGCTACAGCGAGCCCGACGCCGGCACCGACCTCGCCGCCCTCAAGTGCCGGGCCGTCCGCGAGGGCGACGAGGAGAGCGGCACCTACGTGGTGAACGGCCAGAAGATCTGGACCACCAACGGCGACACCGCCGACTGGGTCTGGCTGGCCGTCCGCACCGACCCGGACGCGCCCGCCCACAAGGGCATCACCATGCTCCTCGTACCGACCACCGACCCCGGCTACTCCTGCACCCTCATCAACACCCTCGCCTCGCACGACACCACCGCCAGCTACTACGAGGACATCCGCGTCCCGGCCTCCCGCCGGGTCGGCCGGGAGAACCAGGGCTGGCGCCTGATCACCAACCAGCTCAACCACGAGCGCGTCACCCTCGCCGCCCACGGCACCATGGCCGTCCGCGCCCTCCACGACGTCCAGCGCTGGGCCGCGGACACCAAGCTCGCCGACGGCCGCCGCGTCATCGACCTCGGCTGGGTCCGCGGCCGCCTCGCCCGCGTCCACACCCGCCTCGACGCCATGAAACTGCTCAACTGGCAGATGGTGAACGCCGTCGAACGCGGCACGCTCACCCCCCAGGACGCCTCGGCCGTCAAGGTCTACGGCTCCGAGGCCCGCCGCGACGCCTACGCCTGGCTGATGGAGGTCGTGGCCGCGGCCGGCGCCCTCAAGGACGGCTCGGCGGGCGCGGTCCTGCACGGCGAACTCGAACGCGGCTACCGCAGCGCCGTCATCTTCACCTTCGGCGGCGGCAACAACGAGATCCAGCGCGAGATCATCTCCTGGATCGGCCTGGGCATGCCCCGCGTCCGCCGCTGACCGGCCGGCAAGGGAGCTCTCACCGCGAACCGACCGGGGGCAGCGGTTCACGGGCTGCGTGCCAGGCGGGCGGGAGTGCCGCGACGCCCGTGCGGGCGGCGATCACCCCGCCCACGACGGCGCAGGTCGTGTCGATGTCCCCGCGCCCCGCCACGGTGGACCACAGGCCCTCGCACAGGTCGTCGAGGTGTCCCGCCGCGCACCAGAGGGCGTAGGGGACGGTGTCGGGCCCGGACATCCGGTAGCCGGATCCCAGGACCTCCGCGGCGTGCCGGACCGAGGTGTGCGCCGGCATCCGGGCCGCGATCCGCACTCCCGACCGGACGTCGCTGTCGGGCAGGCGTGCGGCGACCTCCTGGAGGAAGTCCGGACGTGCCGGCGCGGGGCCGCCCCGACTGCGCGCTGCCAGCGCCGCGGCGAGGGCCACCGCCACCGCTCCGGCGGCCGCCTCCGGGTGGTGGTGCGAGACCGTGCTCTGCGCGGCGGCCTGCTCGGCGACGGCGTCGAGGTCGGCGGCGTGCCAGGCGCCGAGCGGGGCGACGCGCATGGCCGCGCCGTTGCCCCAGGAGCCCTGGCCGTCGAACTGTTCGGCCACCACCTCCCGCCAGGGCTCGCCCGCGCCGATCCGGCGGAGCACGTCGTGCATCGAGGCGCCGTAGCCGCGGTGGGTGTCGTCGGCGTAGGCCTCGGCGAGGCGCAGGGCGAGGCGGTCCCGGTCGACGGTGCCGCCACCCTCGGCGAGTTCCCGGACGAGGACGAGCGCCTGGGCGGTGTCGTCGCTCCACCGCCACAGCGGCTCCGGGGGCAGGATCCGTGCCTCCAAGGCCGCCGGGCCCTCGCGGCGCAGGATGCCGAACCAGCGATCGCCGAAGGCATCACCGAAGGCGAGTCCGGACAGCGAATCCAGCACGGCGGCAGGCAGGTTAACCATCGCAGCAGTATCACAAGGCGACAGCGCCCCCGGCACCCCGATTTCGCCCCTCCGCCGGCGCGTTCGGACGACAGGCCTAGCCGTGGTCGCTGTCGTCGTGGACCTGTGCGGCGATGACGGCTGCCTGGACGCGGCGTTCGACGCCGAGCTTGCCCAGGAGTCGTGAGATGTGGTTCTTCACGGTCTTCTCGGACAGGTAGAGCCGCTTGGCGATCTGGCGGTTGGTGAGGCCCTCGCCGATCAGTTCCAGGACGGCCCGCTCCCGCTCCGACAGCGCCGCCAGGCGGGCGTCCGCCGGTTGCCCGGCCGTTGCCGGGTCGCGCAGGGTGTGCATGAGGCGGGCGGTCGTGGCCGGGTCCAGCATGGACTGGCCGGTGGCGACCGTCCGTACGGCGGAGACCAGGTCGGAGCCCTTGATCTGCTTCAGTACGTAGCCGGCGGCGCCCGCCATGATCGCGTCCAGTAGGGCGTCCTCGTCGTCGAACGACGTGAGCATCAGGCAGGCCAGCCCCGGCATGCGCGACCGGAGCTCGCGGCAGACGCTGATCCCGTCGCCGTCGGGCAGCCGTACGTCGAGCACGGCGACGTCGGGGCGCAGCGCCGGCCCGCGGGCCAGCGCCTGCCCGGCCGTGCCCGCCTCGCCCACCACGGTCATGTCGGGTTCGGCGTCGAGGAGGTCCCGCAGCCCGCGCCGCACCACTTCGTGGTCGTCGAGGAGGAACACCTTGATCGGCGCCTCCGCGGAGGCGGCGGAGGTGGCGGAGGTGGCGGAGGTATGCGGATCTTCGGACATGACCGCCTCAGGTTCGGTCCGTGTTGTGCGCTTCCACCCGGATTGTCTCAGGCGGGCACGCGACGCACCTCCTTCCCCGGCCGAGTGGTCACAGGTAGCTGCCGCTGCCGTACGGCGCGTACAGGTCGAGCAGCCGGATCCGGGCCGCCTGGAGCCGGTGGGCGAGGACCTGCCCGACCCAGTGCCCGACGGCCGAGCCGAAACGGACGTCGGCGTCCATCAGCATCCGTACGTGCGCCGCGTCGAACTCGTACGCGCGCACGGGGGTCATGGCCTCGGCGCCCAGCCGCCAGACGTGCGGCTCGAACAGCCACGAGCAGCCGACCAGTTGCCCGGCCCCGAGGCTTTCGATGACGGCCGCGCGCCGACCGGGCACGTGGACGTCGAGGGTCACGGTGCCGGACCGGACGATCCAGAACCGGTCGGCGTGCCCGCCCTCGCGGAAGAGCCGCGTACCCTCGGCGAAGTTGACCTCCCGGGCCGACTCCATCAGTCGGTCACGGCAGTCGGCGGGCAGCGCCGTGGTGATACGCGTGCGGGAGGATGTGCTCATGGAAGGCCTCCAGACTCGGGGTACGCCTCCAGTCTTCGCGGCCCCGCCCCCTCCTGGCACGGGTCCTGTGGCCCTCTCCGCGGTCCGACCGGCCCCTCCGTGATCCCCGGCCCCTTCGTGATCCCCGGCGGCCGGGCAGGCCGGCAGTCCGGCGGCCCGGCAGTCCCGTGCGCCTGTCCGCCGTCCTCCCCGTGCCGATTCGGGACCTTCGGCCTTCCACGCGGGGCCTGTGGACCTTCCGGCGTCCCGCCGCGGCTGGTGGGGTGGGCACGCCGGGTCACGGGTGGGGCGACGGCGACCCGCCGGCGGCGGTGCGCCCGAGGACGGAGGACGTATGAGCAGGACGATGATCGCGCTCAGGACGGTCACGCGGGACGACTTGGGGCCGGGGGTGGCGGTGGTGGGGGAACTGGACATCCACACCGCTGCGGCCGTCGAGCCCAGCCTCACGCGGCTCGCCGACGGCGGCGGGCACCTGGTCCTGGACCTGTCGGGACTGTCCTTCTGCGACAGCGCGGGCATCGAGCTGTTCCTCCGCCTGCACCGCCGGTGCGTGCGGGCGGGGGCCCGCCTGCTGCTCGACCGGGTGCCCCTGCTGCTGGTCAAGTCGATACGGGTGCTGGGCGCCGACCGGGAACTGTCCTGGCGGTCGGCGTGACCGCGAGGGTATGAGGACCGTTCGGCCCTGGTGTGGGCGAGCGCTCCGGGCGAGGCTTCTGATCGGAGAACGATTCGAGCCGACCATTTCCGAACCGGGGTGCGCATGATGGAACACGACACGGCACACCGTACGGCCGGCACCCCCGAAGACGTGGTCCGCGTCGGCGCCCGGCGCATGCGCCCGCTGCAGCGGGCCGAGGCCCTGCGGCTGCTCGCCACGGTCTCCCTGGGGCGGATCGTGTTCACCCGGCACGCGCTGCCCGCGGTCCGCCCCGTCAACCATGTGCTGGAGGGGGAGGACATCCTCGTACGGGTCCACGACGGGGGCGCGCTCGCCGCGCTGGCCGCCCCCTCCGACGGGCCCGGGATCGTGGTCGCGTACGAGGCCGACGAGATCGACCCGGCCACCCACCTGGGGTGGAGCGTGGTGGTCACGGGATACGCCAGCGTGGTGACCGACGAGGCCGAGGCGGCGAGGCTCGGGGCGCGACTGCGTCCCTGGGTGCGGCTGGACGCGCCGCACCTCGTACGCATCCGGCCCGACCTGGTCACCGGCTTCCTGCTCGAACGCGAGGTATTGCACGGTGCGCAGGCCGAGGCGCTGAACGGCGCCCGGCCCGAGGCGCTCCACGGCGCGCAGGCAGAGGCGCCGGGTCCCGGCCACCGGCATCCCTAGCGGCGGCGGGAGCCTGGGCGCAAGCGGCCCGGTGCCCCGGGCGGCGTCGATCCGGAGGAGGTTCAGCGTGGGCCGGTGTGCTGCGGCCCCGGCTCCTCGCCGCCCTGGTCGAGGCGGAAGGGCGGGTAGGCGTCCGTCATCAGGGCGGCGTACGCGGCGACCCGGAGCACCCACCGGTTCAGGCCCACCACCAGGTCGAACAGGCCCCGCGGGTACGTCGCCGTGAAGGCCAGCGCCACCGCACCGAAAAGGGCCAGCAGGGTGATCAGGCCGATGCTGTAGTAGTAGCCGTAGCGGGCCGAGCCGTTGAAGAAGCCGAGCACGAGGTAGTGCGGGATGGCCAGCAGCCACCACTTCACCAGCACCAGCCCCCGCGACAGGCGCTCGGGGTAGGCGATGTCGAGCCGGGCCGGGTAGTCCGGCGCAGGGCCGAGGCTGAACGGCGGGTAGCGGTCGGTGGCCAGGGCCCCGTACGCGTAGTACGTCACGCGCCACGACCAGCGCAGCACGCCGACGTTGAAGTCGAACAGGCCGCGCGGGTAGCGCTCGGTGAAGAGGATGGCGAAGAACGCGATCACGCTGATCACGAAGAAGGCGATCCACAGGAAGACCAGCACGATGTAGTGCGGGATCGCGAGGATCCACTTCACCAGCCACAGCCACCGGGACAGCGGAGCGTCGAGCTCGGCGGTCACGCGCACCGGAGGGTACGAGGGGGTGTCGTGGTACGAGGGGATGTCCGGGTGATTCATCGCTGTCTCCCAAGCTTTGGGGCGCCCCGTTCACCTCATCTCATTATCGGTTCGCCCCCGGTCGGCGGCCTGGCGGAGCGGCGCCGGTGGTGTTTCCATGGAAGTGACGGGAAGAGCCCATTTCGAGGATGCGGAGAAGCGGCCCCGAGCCGTGCACCGCACAATCGGGTTCCGCGAGAAGCGGGCGGGCTCTTCTCGCCCTGCCTTGCCCCGACCTGACCGCCCTGCCCTGTCCCGCCCGGCCCGGACCGTCTCGGCCCGGCCTCGGCCGGCCGCCCGTGCCGTTGCCGGGCGGCCGGCCGGGCGGGCCGCCGCCGTCGCGGACCTCGGCACCGGGCCGTAGCGTGAGCCGTATGGCAGCCGCCGAACCGCGCATCCTGCTCGCCCGCCACGGCCAGACCGAATGGGCCCGCAACGGCCGGCACACCGGCCGTACCGACATCCCGCTGCTGGAGGACGGCCGCCGCAACGCCCTCGCGCTCGGCGAGCGGCTGCGCCGCGCCCCCTGGGACGGCCTGCCGGACGCCCGCGTCCGCACCAGCCCGCTGTCGCGCGCGGCCGAGACCTGCCGGCTGGCCGGGTTCGGGGACCGGGCCGAGCCGTGGGACGCGCTCAGGGAGTTCGACTACGGCGCCTACGAGGGCCTGACCACCCCGCAGATCCTCCAGGACCGCCCGGACTGGGACCTGTGGCGCGACGGCGTACCCGACGGCGAGACCCTCGGCCAGGTCTCCGCCCGCGCCGACGAGGTCGTGGCCTGGGCCCGCTCCGACGGGCACGACGCCCTGCTGTTCGGCCACGCCCACTTCATGCGCTCGGTCGCCGCCCGCTGGCTGGGCGAGGACGTCTCCTTCGCCGGCCGCCTCGACCTGGGCCCCGCCTCCCTCTCGGTGCTCGGCTGGTCCCACGGGCACCCGGCCCTGGTGCGCTGGAACGACCTCGGCCACCTCGAGTGCCGGGCCTGACGCCCACGGTCCTGCGCGGGGCGGGGCCCGAGGCGTACCCGGCCCCCGTACGGGTACATCCAGCAGGACACGAGAACCAGACGGACCACCGACCACCGACCACCGACCACCGACCACCGACCACCGACCACAGGCCACCGACCACAGGCCACCGACGGGGGAGGCGCCGCCGTGGACATGCCCGACCCGGGGCTCTACGGACCCCGGTCCGTGACCTGGCAGTGCCACGGCGACCCGCTCATGTGGATCGCCGGCGTCCGCGCCCTCTACCTCCAGGCCCTCCATCCGCGCGCCGTCCGCGGGGTCATGGAGAACTCCGCCGCCTTCGACAGGACGGAGGGCCGCGCCGACGCCTGGGGCCGGCTCCTGCGCACCGCCGACTTCGTCGGCACCGTCACCTACGGCACCACCGAGGCGGCCGAGCGCGCCGGCGCACGCGTCCGCCGGATCCACCGCGCACTGTCCGCCACCGACCCGGCCACCGGCGCCCGCTTCCCCGTGGACGACCCCGAACTGCTCCTGTGGGTGCACTGCGCGCAGATCGACTCGTTCCTGCACGTACTGCGCCGCTCCGGCTTCCCCCTCACCCCCGCCCAGGCCGACCGGTACGTCGACGAGAACCGCGTGAGCGCCCGCCTCGTCGGCCTCGACCCGGCCGGCGTCCCCGCGGACACCGCCCAGCTCGCCGCGTACTTCGAGCGGATCCGTCCGGTCCTCGCGGCGGGCCCCGACGCCCGCGCCGTGGACGACTTCCTGCGCCGCCCGCCCGTCCCCGCCCTCCTGGTACCTGGCCGAAACCTGCTGTGGCGGCCACTGGCCGCCCTCGCCTACGGATCGCTGCCGGGCTACGCGCACCGGCTGTACGGGCGTGCCGCACCCGCCCCACGCAGCGTCACCCGGCGCCTGCGCCTCACCGGGCGCCTGCTGCGCACCGTTCCCGCAGGTCTGCGCTGGCAGCTCCCGCCAGGTCACATCTTGAGAGCGATGCGCCGCATGGGCCCCACAAGCCGCCCGTCGGCGTACACACTGCGCAGATGGGCGGCCATACTGGACGAGCCGGGGAGGGCACAGCACGACGACGGGGGCGGCACCACGAGATGGCGGAGAGCAGACTGATCCATGGCCGGTACCGGTCGCTCGACCTGATCGGGCGCGGTGGCATGGGCGAGGTGTGGCGGGCGCGGGACGAGTCGCTGGGCCGCCAGGTCGCCGTCAAATGCCTCAAACCGCTCGGCCCGGAGCAGGACGCCCACTTCACCCAGGTCCTCCGTGAGCGCTTCCGCCGGGAGGCCCGCGTCGCGGCCTCCCTCCAGCACCGCGGCGTCACCGTCGTCCACGACTTCGGCGACGACAGCGCCGCCGGCGGACCGCTCTACCTCGTCATGGAGCTCCTCGACGGCAGCAACCTCAGCCAGCTGCTGGAGGAGAACGGCACCCGCCCCCTGCCGGTTGACGACCTCGTGGACATCGCCGAACAGGTCGCCGCCGCCCTCGCCTACACCCACCAGCAGGGCGTGGTCCACCGTGACCTCAAGCCCGCGAACATCATGCGGCTCACCGACGGCACGGTGAAGATCTGCGACTTCGGTATCGCCCGGCTCGCCCACGACATCGGCTTCACGTCCAAGCTCACCGGCGGCGGCGTCGCCATGGGGACCCCGCACTACATGTCGCCCGAGCAGATCGCGGGCGGCGAGGTCGACCACAGCAGCGACCTGTACTCCCTCGGCTGCGTCCTGTACGAACTCGCCACCGGTACCCCGCCCTTCGACGGCGACTCCTGGTCCGTGCTGGTCGGCCACCGCGACACCGCGCCCGTGCCGCTGCGCGAGCACCGGCCCGAGCTGCCCGCCCACTTCGAGCAGGTGGTCCTCGACCTGCTGGCCAAGCGCCCCGAGGACCGGCCGGCCGATGCCCGTACGCTGCACGCCCGGCTGGTCGCGGCCCGCCGGGGACCGTACGCCGTGCCGGCCGTGCTGCCGCCCCTGCCCGCCTGGGCGCACGGCATGACCGCGGGCCGCAAGGCGGGCACCGAGGCCCGGCCGGGCAGCGGCGCGTGGGCGGTGCTGACCGGCTCCTGGACGCCCGCGCCCGCGCCGTGGACGTCCTCGTCCCCCTCCTCGTCCTCGTCCTTGTCCCCGTCCTCCTCCTGGCGGCCCGCGCCCGTCCCGCCCACCTCCGCGGTCGTACGACCGGACCCGGCCCTGGACCCGCGCACCCAGCCCTACGGCGTCCGGCTGCCGGCCGTTTCCGCCACGTCGGCCGGAACCGCCGTGCCACCCGGGACCGCCGCGCCGGACGGGACCGCCGCGCCGGCCGCCGGACGGGTCCCCGGACCGGCCGGCCCGGGCG
>NZ_WTFF01000015.1 GCF_019400985.1 Streptomyces bambusae | reverse complement strand
CGCTCGGACTGTGGCGGGGCGCGGCGCTCGCCGACGTCCTCGACGCCCCGTTCGCCGGGCCCGTCGCGGCCCGGCTCGACGACCTGCGGACGGCGGCGGCCGAGGACCGCTGCGATGCGGAGCTGCGGCTCGGCCGGTACGGCGAGGTGCTCGCCGACCTCGAAACCGCCGGCGCCGAGCGCCCGTTGAGTGAGCGGGTCGCCGGCCTGCGGATGCGCGCGCTGTCCGCGGCCGGACGGCAGTCCGACGCCCTCGCGGTGTACGAGGCGGTACGCGAGCGGCTCGACGACGAGCTCGGCGTCCTGCCGTCGGCCGAGCTGCGGGAGATCCACCTGGCCCTGCTGCGAGGCGAGCTGGAGACGCCCGTCGAGCGGGCCGAGGCCGCCGCGAGCCGCCTCCCGGCCAGGCTGACCAGCTTCGTCGGCCGCGACGACGAGCTGAGCCGGCTCGGCCGCCAGCTGGAGCGCGGCAGGCTCGTCACCATCGTCGGCCCCGGTGGTGCGGGCAAGACCCGGCTCTCCCTGGAAGCGGCCACCCGGGACCGCGCCCACCCGCGCGGCCGGGTCTGGTACGTGCCGCTCGCCGGTGTCGGCGCACCGGAGCAGCTGGCCGACGCCGTGCTCGGCGCCCTCAGCTCCACCGACGGCCGCCTCTACGACGCCGGCCAGGGGCAACAGGCCACCCCGGTCGAGCGCATGGCCGCACTCTTCGGCAGCGGCGACGCCCTGCTCCTGCTCGACAACTGCGAGCACCTGGTCGAGGCGGCCGCGGAACTCGCCGCCGAACTCCTCGACCAGCTCCCGGAGCTGCGGATCCTCGCCACCAGCCGCGAGGCCCTCGCCATCACCGGCGAGTCCCTGTGCCACCTCGGCCCCCTCGACGTACCGACGGGATCACCCGAGCCCGCCGAGGCCGCGCAGTCGCCCGCGGTCCGCCTCTTCGTCGACCGGGCCACCGGGGTCCGGCCCGACTTCACCCTCGACGACTCGACCCTCGACGCCGTGGTCGAGGTCTGCCGCCGGCTCGACGGGATGCCGCTCGCCCTCGAACTGGCCGCGGTGAAGCTCCGCTCGATGAGCGTCGAGCAGATCGAGCGCCGCCTCGACGACCGTTTCCGCCTGCTGGCCTCGGGCAGCCGCGCCGCCCTGCCCCGCCAGCGCACCCTGCTCGCGCTCGTCGAGTGGAGCTGGGACCTGCTCGACGAGCCGGAGCGGATCCTCGCCCGCAGACTGTCGGTGTTCCCGGGCGGCGCGACCGTCCCCGCGCTCGAAGCGGTCTGCGCCGACCCGGCGCTCCCGGCCGCCGACATCCCGTACGTCCTGGACGCCCTGGTCGAGAAGTCGCTGGTCCACACCGCCGACGAAGGGGCGGGCGAGCCGCGCTACCGGATGCTGGAGACGGTCCGCGCGTACGCGGCGCGCCAGCTCGCCGCCGCCGAGTCCGGCGACGCCGTGACCCGGCGCTACGCCGCGTACTTCCTGGCCCTCGCGGAGGAACACGAACCGCGCCTGCGTACCGGCGAACAGCTGCGTGCGATCGAGGTCTTCGACGCCGAGCACGACAACCTCGTCCTCGCGCTGCGCTCGGTGGCCGACGCGGGGGATGCGGACCTGGCCGCGCGCTTCGCCGGGGCGCTGTTCTGGTACTGGGGGATCAGGGGGATGAGCACCCGGCTCGACACGTATCTGGCCGAGGCAGCCGGGCCGGGCGGGCCGGGCGGGCCGGGCGGGTCGGCTTCCGTACCGGCAGGGGGTTCCGTACCGGCGCGGGGTCCCGTACCGGCGCGGGGTTCCGTACGGGCTGCTGCGGGTGGTGAACGTGCGGCCGCCGCCGAGGGCGAATCGGCGACGGCGCGCGAGTTCCACCCGGCCGTGCTGCTCCTGCGGATGTCCCAGGTCCCGGTCCCCGGACGCGCCGGCGGACCGGGCGCGACCCCGGACCAGGACCCCCTCGACTCGCCCGACCCATGGGTCCGGGCCAGCGCCCACCTGGCCCGCGACTTCGCCCTCACCGAGGAGGGCGACCTGGTCACCGGCGCCGGGTCCCGGCTCGCGGCCCTGCGCGGCTTCGAGGAGGTCGGCGACCGCTGGGGGCTGGTGATGAGCCTGTTCCCGATCGGCCGCGACCACTCCCTGCGCGGCGAGTACCCCCAGGCCATCGCCACCTTCGAGCGGACCGTGGCACTCAGCTCCGAACTCGGCACCGAGGACTACCTCTACCTCAGCAAGGCCCGGCTCGCCCGTGAACGCCGGCGCAGCGGCGACCTGGAAGGCGCCTTCCGCGATCTGCACGCCGCGCACCGGCAGGCCCGCGAACGCGGACAGCTGCGTCTGGAGGCCAACATCCTCGTGGGCCTGGCCAATGTGCACCGCAGGGCCGGTGACCTGGCGCAGTCCGACGCGACCCTCGACCGCCTGGAGGCGCTGAGCGCCCGGCGCCCCTCCCTCAGCGGACTGGCCCGCGACCTGGTCGTCAGCACCCGCGTGGAGAACCGTCTCGCCGAGGGCGACGCGGCCCGGGCCAGGGCCCTGCTGCCGGAGGCGGCCGGCGCCCTGTTCGGCCAGGGAGCGGGGGCCGCGCTCGCCTGGGTGGCCGAACTGCTCGGCTCACTACGGACGTTGGAGGGCGCGCCCGAGGAGGGCGCCAGGTCGCTCGGCATGAGCCAGGTGATGCGCGGCGCCTTCGATCGGGGCGAGCCGGAGTGGCGCGAGCTGATCGACCGCATCGTGGCGACGCTGGGCGAGGAGGGCTTCACCACGGCGTACGAGGAGGGGGCCGCGTACTCCCGCGAGGACGCGCTGCGGTGGCTGGAGGCGGAGACCCTGCGGGCGGCGCCGCGGACCTGAGGCCGCGAGCGGTCATACGGACGGCCGCGAGCGGTCATACGGACGGCCGGGCGGGGTCCGCTCCACCCCCGTGGGTGCGGACCCCGCCCGGCCGGGCTCGTCACCGCCGGGATCAGCCGGCGTTCTTGCGGTAGGCGCGCATGGCCAGCGGGAAGAAGACCACGAGCACCCCGGCCATCCAGGCGAAGGTGCCGGCCAGGGAGCCGGCGACCGGGCCGCCGTTCAGCAGGCCGCGGACCGCGTCGGCCACCAGGGAGACGGGGTTGACGTCGGACCAGGCCTGGAGCCAGCCGGCCATGTCGTCGCGGGGGACGAAGACGTTGCTGGCGAAGGTGAGCGGCAGGATCAGGATGGTCATCAGGCCCTGCACGGAGGCCGGGTTCTTGATCAGCATGCCGAGGTAGACCGACATCCAGGAGAAGCTGAGGGCGAAGCCGATGAGCAGGGCGAGGGCGGCGAGCGTGGCGACCGGGCCCGTTTCGACGCGGTAGCCCATGGCCAGGGCGAGGACGGCCAGGGTACCCAGGCAGACGACGTAGCGGACGATGTCGGCGAGGACGGCGCCGATCAGCGGGCTGGAGCGGGCGATCGGCATGCTGCGGAACCGGTCGAAGATTCCGGTACTGGCATCCGCGCAGAGCGAGGCACCAATCCCGACGCTGGCCTGGAAGACGGCCATGACCATGACGCCCGGGGTGACGAGCTGCAGGTAGCCGTCGGTGTCGCCGCCGGACATGGCCTCCCCGAAGAGGTAGACGAACATCAGCAGGCTGATGATCGGGGTGAGGATCACGTCGACCAGCTGGATCGGCGACTTCATGAACTTGGTGACGCCGCGGCCGGCGAGAGCCAGGCTGTGCCGGACGGTCTGCGCGAGGCCGATGCGGCCGGGGAGCTGGGCGTGGGGATGGGCGTGGAGGGTCTGGGTGCTCATGTCGGTGTCCTCTGGGGGAAGTCTGCGCGGAACGGGGAAGTCCGGGCGGAACGGGGAAGGGCCGGCCGGGGGAGGGGGCCGGGAAGGGTTCGGGGCTCAGGCGGCGACGGGCTGGTCACCGGTGACGGCGGGCGCGTGCCCGGTCAGGGCGAGGAAGACCTCGTCGAGGCTGGGCAGCCGCAGGCCGAGTTCGTCGGCGCTGATGCCCACGCTGTCCAGGCGGCGGGCGAGCGCGGCGACGATCAGCGCGTCGTCGGCCGGCACGGTCAGGACGCCGGAGTCCTGGGCGGCGGCGTGCCCGGTCAGCTCGGCGAGCATCCCGGCGACCACCGGAACATCGGCGGCCAGGGTGGGCCGGACCTGGAGGATCTGGCCGCCGATGCGGCGCTTGAGCTCACCGGGCCGGCCTTCGGCGACCTTGCGGCCCTTGTCGAAGACGGTGATGGAGTCGGCGAGCTGGTCGGCCTCCTCCAGGTACTGGGTGGTGAGCAGCGCCGTGGAACCGTCGGCGACCAGCTGCCGTACGACGTCCCAGACCTCCTGCCGGGCGTGTGGGTCCAGGCCGGTGGTGGGCTCGTCGAGGAAGAGCACCCGGGGCCGGCCGACCAGCGAGGCGGCCAGGTCCAGCCGCCGCCGCATACCGCCGGAGAAGGTGGCGATGGGCTTGCGGGCAGCCTCGGCGAGGGAGAAGTTCTCCAGGAGCTCGGCGGCCCGCGCCTTCGCGTCGCGCCGGGACAGGCCGAGCAGCCGCCCGATGAGCACCAGGTTCTCCGCGCCGGACAGGGTCTCGTCCACGGACGCGTACTGGCCGGTCAGCCCGATCAGCCGGCGGACCCTGACCGGGTCCTTGACGATGTCGTGGCCGCCGATGGTGGCGTGGCCGCCGTCGGGGCGCATCAGCGTGGCCAGGATGCGCACGGTGGTGGTCTTGCCGGCGCCGTTGGGGCCCAGGACACCGACGACCTTGCCGGCCGGGACCTCCAGGTCGACGCCTGCCAGGGCGGTGAAGTCGCCGTACTTCTTGACCAGGCCCTCGGCCCGGATCGCGTACGCCATGTTCAACATCTCCTCGTCAGGTCCCCGTCGTTCTCGATGACCGTGACGATGCCGGGCCCGCCTGACAGCGCGCGGCCAGCACCCTGACAGCGCGGGCCGGCCCCCTGACAGCGGCCGCCGACGGCTGTCAGGTGGCCGGAGGCGCAGGAAGGGCCTGATCCGCACCGGGGATCAGGCCCTTCCTGCGTGTGAGGACGGTGTCAGTGGTCGGGGGTGAGGCCGCCGAGCTTGTCGGGGTTGACCTGGAAGCGCAGGTGCTGGATGCGGCCGTCGACCAGGTCGAAGCAGAGCGCGCCGACGGGCCGGCCGCCCAGGGCGAACAGGACGGACTGCTCGCCGTTGATCTCGGCGGACTCCAGGGTCATGCCCGCCAGCTCCGGCTTGGCGAGCACGCCCATGATCCAGCGGGCGACCGGATCCAGCCCGTGCAGGGGGCGGCGGGCCGCGGTGACCTTGCCGCCGCCGTCGGACCAGCAGGTGACGTCGGGGGCGAGCAGCGCCATGACGGCGCCCAGGTCACCGCCCGCGCAGGCGGCCAGGAAACGTTCGGTGACCTGCTGCCGCTGCGCCGCGTCGGTGTCGTAGCGCGGGCGGCGGGCCTGGACGTGCGAGCGGGCGCGGTGGGCGATCTGGCGGATCGTCGCCTCGGGCCGCTCCAGGGTCTCGGCGATCTCGGCGTGCGAGTAGCCGAAGACCTCGCGCAGCAGGAAGACCGCCCGCTCGACCGGGCCGAGCGTTTCGAGGACCACCAGCATCGCCATGGAGACGCTGTCGGCCAACTCTGCCTCCTCGGCGATGTCGGGGCTGGTGAGCCAGGGCTCGGGCAGCCACGGGCCGACGTAGGACTCGCGGGTGGCCCGGGCGGAGGTCAGGCGGTTGATGGAGAGGTTGGTGACCGTACGGACCAGGTAGGCCCGCGGGTTCGAGACCTGCGACCGGTCGGCCCCGGACCAGGTGAGCCAGGCGTCCTGCAGGACGTCCTCGGCGTCGGCGACGCTGCCGAGCATCCGGTAGGCGGTGGCGAACAGCAGCCGCCGGTGCTGGGTGAAGGGGTCGGCCGGCACGTCGGACTGCCGGGCGGTCGTCGATTCGATCATGAGGCGTCAGGCTGCCAGCGGCGCGTCGGCCCCGGCAAGGGCCGGCCGGTCGGCCAGGGCGCGCAGCGCGGTGGCGCACCCCGCGTGCACGGGCACCCAGCCGAGCTCGCGCCGGGCCTTGCCGCCCGCCAGCCGCAGGTTGGTCGACATGATGGCGTACGCGAGCGGGGCGGGCTTGAGCAGCCACAGCGGTACGGTCATCGGGGCCGGCGTGGCGAACGCCTCGGCAACCGCCCGCACGTGCGAGCCGAAGCCGATCGGGGTGTCGTCCACGATGTTGTACGCCTGGCCGGCCGCGCCGGGCGTGGTCAGCGCGAGGCGGACGGCGCGCGCCGCGTCCTCGATGTCGACCCAGGCCAGAGCCCGCCCCTTGTCCGGCACCACCGGCAGCACGCGCCGGCGCAGCATCGGCAGGATGGTGGTGTCGGTGGAGCCGGCGCCGTAGAACAGGCCGAACCGCAGGCTCACCCCCTCGATGCCGTCCGCGCCGAACGTCAGCTCCTCCTTGGTCCGCAGCGCCCCGACGTGCCGCTCCAGCCACGGGTCGGCGCTCCGCGGGCCGAACCGGGCGTCCGCCTCGGTCAGCTCGGCGTCGCCGTGGTCCCCGTAGCCGTAGCCGAACACCATCGACTCCGCGACGAACCGCCGCGCGCCGGTCTCCCGGGCCGCCGCGAGCAGGTTGGCGGTGCCCTCGGTGCGCAGGAGGTCGGTGGGTGCCATGTCCTGGTGGCGCATCAGCGACTTGCCCTGCAGCGCGGTCGCCGCGTGCACGACGGCGTCGAAGCCGCGCCCGTCGACGGCGCGCAGCACCGCTTCCCGGTCCAGCAGATCGGCGCGCAACACGTTCCGCGCACCCCGCCCGAGCCCGGCCACCTCGTGCCCGGCCGCGGTCAGCTCCCGCACGATCCTCCCGCCCAGCGCACCACTCGCACCCGCCAGCAGAACCTTCATCGCCGTGCCTCCTGTCGGCTCGTCGTCTCGTCGTGTCCGTTGTCGGTCGTCCCGAGCGCGTCCGTCGTTCGTCGTTCGTCGTCCGTCGTCCCGGTGACGGTCATGGGACAGACGGGCCCGCCAGGACGTGACACCCGGCGGAGGTGACCTGGGTCACGCCGGGGACCTGTCACGTCCGGGGGAGGCCGCTTGTCCCATGGCCGTCACCGGCACCGAAGCCGATGCCCGCCCGCTCACCTGCTCACCCGCTCGCACCAGGGAGATCGAAATGACCGACAGCCGCCACATCGTCGTTCTCGGCGCCGGCTACACGGGTATGTTCAGCGCCGTCCGACTGGCCCACCGCACGCGCCGGACCGGCGTGAGGATCACCCTGGTCAACCCGTCGAGCCGGTTCGTCGAGCGGCTGCGGATGCACCAGATCGCCGCCGGGCAGAAGCTGGCCGAGCACCGGATCCCCGAGCTGCTCGCCGGTACCGGCGTCACGTTCGTCCAGGGCACCGTCACCGCCATCGACCCCGAGGCCCGGCGCATCACCGTCGACGGCGCCGGGTCCCTCGACGGCGCCGGCACCCTCGCGTACGACACGCTCGTCTACGCGCTGGGCAGCTCGACCGACACCGGCACGGTCCCCGGCGCCGACACCCACGCGTACACCCTCAACAGCCCGGAGACCGCCGGCCGGTTCGCCGCGCGGCTGACCGAGGTCGCCGCGGCCGGCGGCACGGTCACCGTCTGCGGCGGCGGCCTGACCGGCATCGAAGCCGCCACCGAGATCGCGGAGGCCCACCCGGGCCTCGACGTCACCCTGGTCAGCACGGAGGAGCCCGGCTCGATGATGGGCGAAAAGGCCCGCGCGTACCTGCACCGCGCGCTGGACCGCCTCGGCATCACCGTCGAGACCGGCGCCCGGGTCGCGAAGGTGCTGCCCGGCGCCGTCGAGCTCGCCGACGGCCGGACCATCCGCTCCGACGCCTGCCTGTGGACCGCCGGTGTCAGGGTGTCGCCGCTCGCCGCCGACGCCGGGATCGCCACCGACGACCGCGGTCTGATCCTGGTCGACGACACGCTCCGGTCGGTGTCCCACCCCCAGATCCACGCCGTCGGCGACGCCGCCGCCGTCCGCATGGACTTCGGGCAGCTCCACGGCTCCTGCCAGAGCGGGCTGCCGACCGCCCAGTACACCGCCGACACCATCGCCCGGCTGGTACGCGGCAAGTCCGTGAAGCCGTTCCGCTTCGGCTACTTCCACCAGCCGCTCAGCCTCGGCCGGCGCGACGCCGTCATCCAGTTCACCAAGGCCGACTTCACCCCGCGCGGCCTGCGCCTGACCGGCCGTACCGCGGTCCTGTACAAGGAGCTGGTCAGCGGCAGCCCGCTGATGACGTACCGCTACAGCAAGCGCATGAACCTCACCACCATCGTCTCCAGGGGCGGCCGCGCCACCCGCGCCACCCGCTAGCCGCACCGGTCACGAGAGTTGACGACGGGGCCGGGGCCGGAATGAACACGTGAGCCGCTGCCCCGGGGGTAAGGTCCGGCCCAGGGCCGGTTCGGGGACCACCGGTTCGGGGACCAGGGGAGGGGGCCGACGTGCTGGAGATCGTGGCGCTCAGCGCACTCACGGCGTTCCTCGCCGCCGTGGGGAACGGCGCGGCAGGCGAGATGGGCAAGCAGCTGCTGCTGTCGACCGGCGCGCTGGCGCGCAGGACCATGGGGCGCGAGACGCCGGCGCCCACCCGGGCGGAGGGCTGGGAGGCCCTGGCGGGTCAGATGCACGCGCGCCTGGCGCACGACCCGCAGCAGGCGAGCGAGTGGGCGGCCCTCGTACGCAGCCTTCCGGAGCACGCGACAGCCCTGTCCTCCTTGTTGGCCCCGTCCTCTCTGTCCTCCGGGACCGGACTGCCGCCGGCGACCCGGGACTTCACCAACCGCCAGAGCGTCCTGAGGCAGTTGAAGCGGGAGGCCACCCGCCCCTATGCCGGGCGGCCGCGCGTCGCACTGCTCCACGGCCGGCCGGGGATCGGCACCACCGCGGTGGCCCTCCACCTGGGCGCCGTGTGCCACGCCCACTTCCCCGACGGACAGTTCTACGTCGACCTCCGCGACGCCTCCGGGGAGAACGGACCGGCTCCGGCAGCCGTCCTGCTACGCCTGCTGCGGCAGATGGGCGTCGAGCCCGATCAGGTCCCGCCCACCGAGTCGGGCCGCGAACAGCTCTACCGCAGGCTCACCGCCGGCCGCAGGGCGCTGGTGGTGATCGACCACGCGTCCTCGGTCGCGCAGGTCCGCGCCCTCGTTCCGGCCACACCGCACGTCTTCCTCCTGGTGGTCGTGTCGGGCCCGCCCTTCCTGCTGGAGGCAGAACGCGTAGCCGTGCCTGCGCTGAGCGACCGGTACGCGCTGAAGATGGTGAGGAAGGTCGCCGGGCAGGAGCAGTTCGCGCGCGCCAAGCGGCAGATGCCGGCGCTGCTCGACCGCTGCGGGGGCAACGCCTACGCCCTGAAGGCCGCGGCGACGCGCCTACTGGCGGAGGCAGCGGCGGCCCCGGCCCCGGCGCCCGACGCATCGGGGAGCCATCCCCTACGCCTCGTGGACCTCGTAGACCCCGTAGACGCCGTAGACCCCGTACGCGGTACGGCACAGGAGGCCTGCCGCCGCCTGCGGCCGGAGACGGCGCGGCTGTGCCGGCTGACGGCTCTGGGCGGCTGGCCGTCCGTCAGTGCCCACCTCGCCGGGGCCGCCGCGGACGTCACCGAGGAGGAGGCCGCCCGGATGCTGGCCGAAGCGGCCGACGCCCAGCTGCTGGAGCCCCTCTCCGACGGCCGCTACCGGTTCCGGCCCGAGGTACGCCGCCATCTGGCGGACACCGCCGGCCCGGAGCACGGGATCCCCGAGTGCTCGGCGGCCGTCGCCCGGACCCTCGGCGCCCTGCTGAACCGGGCGCTGCACGCCGCCCACGCCGCCCTGCCGCAGAGCTGGCGGACCGAGCCGGCACCTGCGGAAGGGGAGGCGTTCCGGGACGAGGCGGAGGGCGTCGCGGTGCTGGCGGCCGAGGTGGGGAACCTGGTCCGGGCGGTGTCCGTGGCCGAGGAGTACCAGCACACCACCACGGCACTGCGCCTGGGCCGCGCACTGTGGCCGCTCCAGCTGAAGGCCGGGTACTGGGACGAGGTGCTGCCCGCCCTCCGCGTCGCGGCCCGGTGCGCCGACGAGAATCAGCCGGATTCCCGCACGGCCGGCGGACTGCACTTCCAGCTCGGCCACTGCCTGGGCGAACTGGGCCGCTGGGAAGAGGCCGACCGGGCGGCGCAGGCCGCCGTGGCGTGCGAGCGCGCGGCCGGACACGTACGGGGTGAGGCCTCGTCCGTGGAACTGCTGGGCCTGCTGAACCTGCACCGGTGGCTGTACGAGGCGGCGTACGAGCGGTTCGTCGACGCCGAAAACCTCTACCGGCGGATCTCCCCCGGCCAGGAAGGCGCGGACGACCTGCCGCGCGCCCTCGCCCTGTCGCAGCGCCACCAGGGACGTGCCCTGCGCGGCACGGGCCGGCTGGCGGAGTCACGCCGCCTGCTGGAGACCGCGGCGGACTTCTTCGCGCAGCAGGGCGAGGCGTACAACCGGGCCCGCACCCTCACGGATCTCGCCGAGACACTCCACGACATGGGCGAGAACGACGGGGCGCTGACAAAGATCACCGAGGCGGAGCGCCTGCTCACCCCGGCAGCGGCCCCGCACCTGCGGTACCTGGCCGCCCTGCGACTGCGCTGCGAGGCCACCCGGTAGCGACAGCTTCGCCCGCGACGGGTCCGACCGCGGCGGGTTCCATGGGGACAGGTTCCACCGCCATCGGGTGCACACCACCGGCTGTGTGCATCCGCAGCGTGGTCCCGCCGGGAGGCACGCTGCCGCCGGCCGCCAGCCACGCATACAGCGACGATGCGTACGCCGCGGGATCGGCGTCGGCGTCGGCGTCGGCGCCCACCCCAACTCCCGGGGACAGCCGGAACAGACCACGACGCCTGGTCCGGAGGGTACAAGTCCCCAACCCGGTCACATATACGGCGACCGAACAGTGCGGATGCCGGCGCAGGACCTCCGCGGTCCACAGCTCCGGACCGCCCAGGCGAGGGTCGTCCGGCAGCCCCTCGCGCGTGATCACATCGGCCAGTTCCAGGCTGCCGGGGTCCCGGGTGTCCTCGTGCACGGCGAGGTGGGTGACGTGGGTGAGGCGGGTATCGCCGCCGCTGTCGTACGCATGCCGTGTCGAGCGCTCGATGTCGACGTCCGACCCGCGGACCCGCGTACGCACGTGCAGCGGGGCCGTTCGCCGCGGGGGATCGTACGGCGGCAGCGGCAGCGGTTCCAGCAGGGCCGGGGCCGCGGGCTCGGGGAGGTCCATCAGGGCGTAGAAGTGCTGCCGCAGCAGGGCGGCCGAGGCACCCGGAGCCGAGGTGGTGAACTCGGCCGGACCGGCGAGCGGGCGGTGATCGGCCAGCGCCTTCTCCACCTGCTCCCGCAACGGCCCCTGCGGATCGAGCCGCGGCGCCTCCCGGACGAACGCTGCGAGCGGCGCCTCGGGGTCGAGCCTGTCGTGCGCGGCGGCGGCCAGCAGTACGGGGATGCCCAGGGCCGCGGCGTAGTAGGAGACGGCGCCGAAGTCCCCGAGGACGAGGTCCGCCGCGAGCAGGGCCTGCCGCCACGCGTGGACGGGGTCGATCAAGGTCAGCCCGCTACGGCGGGCCTGGTCCAGCCAGGCACGGACCTGACCCGGACCGTGTCCGTACCAGATGTTCGGGTGCAGAACGGCTGCCAGCCGGTAGTCGTCGGCCGGCAACTCGGCGGTGAGCCGCGGAAGCAGACTCGGCAGGACGTCCTGCCCACCCCCGTTCCCGAAGAACCCCTCAGGGTTCCAGGTGGAGTTCAGTACGACGAGCCGCTGTCCCCGACGCACCCCCAGTGCGCGCCGGAACCGTCCACGGTACGCGCGGGCGGCCAGCATCCGGTCGAAACAGGGATCCCCGCCGAGCACGGCCGCACCCTCGGCCTCGGGGCACACGCGGCGCAGCCGCTCCAACTGCTCCGGGTGAGACAGCACGAGCCCGTCCACAAACGGCTCCCCGCCCACCAGCAACCACTCGCCCGACAGCCCAAACGTAGCCTCCGGACTCCCTTGTCCCTTGTCCCTTGTCCCTTGTCCCTTGTCCCTTGTCCCTTTTGCCAGCCTTTTAGTATATCCGACCCCATGCGACAAAACACTCAACTTGCCATGCAGCCGATGCAGTTGTCCGCCAAAACTGGCAGAAACGGCAAGGTCCACAGGTGTCGAGAGCGCCTGTTCCCACGGCAACACGGGCAGGCCCAACTCCGCGAACAGCTCACGAATACCGCCCTGGAACACCGACGACTCCGTCGAGGTGACGAGCAGTTGCACCCGGAAGTCGTCATGGAACAGGGGCAGCACGTCCAGAAGGCGCCCGGCGGAGGTGACGTTGTGCACCACGAACAGCACCCGACGAGCCGTGCCCCGACTGCTCCACCGACCCGCCCCCTCCCCAACCGGCACCCGTATCGCCAGGACCTCACCAACCCCCACCCGTCACCTCCCACAACTACACGGCCTCCACAGCACCGCGCATCACCCTAACCACCCACACCCGCCCCGGCCCTGCCTCGCCGGAACCCAAAGGCTGCTCCTTCTCGGAGTAGTCGAGCAGCCGGTGCAGGTTTCCCTGCACCGGCTCTCGCCTGGTGTTTCTCTGTCGGGGTGGCGGGATTTGAACCCACGACCTCTTCGTCCCGAAGAACGTCAAACCAAGATCCGCATCAGCGTGAATGGTATTTTCGCAGGTCAGGGCGTTGGAGTAGATGGGTCTGGAGCGGTCTCGCAGGGTCTCTGGGAGAACTTCTTCTCCCAGCCCCGGTACGCCGGCCGACCCAGCCCTCCGCTGGAGGAGGCGGGAGCCTGGCTACGGAGCTCCGCTGCCGTTCTGTTTGAAGGCGGCATACGCCTGGCCGATCGCGTGGAGCTTCCCGGTGAACAGGGCGCCGAGGAACGAGCCGAGGCCGAAGACCGCCAGCGCGAGCGGGATGGCGGCCATCAGGTCCGCTCCGCCCATAGTCCCGGCCATGAACACACCAAGTGCGGCGATGCCCGCGCCGACGAAGACCTTCCGCACTCCGCGGAGGTCCGGCACCTCCGGTCCCGGCTCCGCCGGCAGTGCATCCGCGTTCAGCAGCGCCCCGTACGCGGACTGGGCCTGCCGCGTGGCCACACTCAACGCCATGGCGCCGAGGGCACGCGCGGTGGCTTCCCGATCTTCGACCAGACCGCCGAGCTTGTCGGCGAACGCTGTCCGGACCTTCTGACCGTGCTCCTTGAGACGGCCCCGGTCGCCCGCATACCTGGGGATTCCGGCTGCCCACTTCGAGCTGTCCGTCACGGCGGTCATCAGCGCCGAGGCCTTCTCGTGGACGAGGGCGAGCGCTTCTGCACGCGGTCTCCCGACTGGGGCTCCCACCACAGCGGCGAGTGCCGGCAGCACCTCAAGGGCTTCGGTCACGACCTCTTCGCCTTCTTTGGCGTATCCCTTCCCCATCTTGTTCCGGCGATCGTTGATGCCACGCCAGCTCGACGTCAGAAAGGCACCGCCCACAACGGCGATGCCGAAAAATGCCAGGTCCTTCTTCTCCTGGTGCGTGAGTCCACTGTGCGCCGCTGCGACCGCAGCTGCTCTCTGCGCAGGAGGAGCAGTCTTGGTTGCAGCCTCGGCCCGATTCTCCTTGTCGATGGCCAGCCCGGCGCCCAGCAGCATCACGACCCCGAACCCGAGAACCATCGCAACCCCGAACGCGTTGGTCACGATGCCGCCGACTACGGTCGTGTACGACTTCCAGGGCGAGCGGGGTGGCCGGGTGTAGACGGCCCGGATGTCGCCCCACGGCACGGGGCCGGTGCACCCCAGCTCAACAGCAGCGGCCTGTGCTTTCTCGATGCGTTCCTCGGCGGCTGCGGCGTAGCGAGTCCGGACGCGGTCACGGTAGCCGGGCTGGGATGTGACTGTCGGCGATAACGGAAGGGTAGGCGAGGCCGCAGGGGCGGTCGGCGCGGTCAAGGCCGTAGTCCTCTCTCCAGGGTTACCTGGGGACACGCCAGGATGTGGTCCTCCGGTTGCGTTCGCCAGCGAAAGACCAACAGGGCTCCTCCGGGCAGCTCGGGGAGCTGGTCGGCTCCCCGATGGCTCCCAGCAGGGAGTCCAACCAGGCCACCCTGCCCGTAGCGGACTTCGCGCCTCGACTGTCTCCAACAGCTGCGGATTCATCGCCCCCCGATCGACTGTGTTTCGCACGCATCCTGGAGAGATCGTATGGTCGGCCTCTTCATCTTGGCCGAGGAGAAGCACTATTGGGACCGTCTGGACGTGGGCCCACCATCAGTCGGCTCGCATCGGGACGGCCACTTCGGGTGTCATCCGAGCAGTGCGGCGACCGCGGCGTTGAGGCCCTGCAGTACGGTGACGACGGCCGCCGCTGACCCGATGGCGAGTCCGAGGTCTTCGAGGTTGTCCCTGATGCGGCGCTGGTCGGGTTGGGCACTGTTCAGCTCCTCGCCGATACGCCCGGCCGTGCGGCGTGCCAGATCGGTGTTGCTCAGCTCTGCGGCGTGCTCCTCCAGGGCCGCTTCGAGTTCCGCGAGCCTGGCCAGGGCAGCCTGCAGGCTGGTGGTGTCCTGACCGGCGCCGACGTACGATTGCTGCTGGTTCCCGCCGATCCGACCGGTGTTGACCTGGTTGCCGCTTCCTGCGATGTGAATGCCACCGCTCGTCTCACGCGCTCGCCAGATGCTCATGATCAACCCTTCGTCGGTGCGCTGTCGTTCTGGGTGGTCTGCGTCTGACCGCCGTGCATGGTTCCGGTGTTGACCTGATTGTGGTCGCCATTGATGAAGATCTTGGCGACGACTTCCTGCGCTTGGCGTCTGAAGTCGCCGGTGTAGACGCCGTGGTCGTCGAGGAAGGCACTGACAGTACTGAACATGCGCGACTGGAGGATCGAGATGTGCCGGGCCGCGTCTTCGACCTGGTGCATGTCCTCCGGCTCGTCGAGGGCGCAGTACTCACGGAGGCTGACCGGCTCGCCGATGTCCTTCTGCTCCGTCTTGTCGAGAACTGCTGCTACCTGTTGCTGCGCCGAGCGCCCGAGCAAGCCGCCTACGACCATATCCAAGCCACGGATAAGGGCGGCGTGGGACCGGCGCGCCAGGGCTGCGGTGTCGCCGAGCGCGTGTACAGGGGTGAGCAGGATCTTCTCGACCAGCTCCCGTCCCGTGGCGGACTCGGCGCGGGCCTCGTCCTTGACGGGAGCCAAAACGTGTGGCCGGGTTACGAAGTGGAGCGTCTTGCCCTCCAGTGCGGCGTGGGCGAAGACTGTGACGACGATGTCTCCCTTCCAGTCGACGACCTGCGCTGCCAGATAGCGACGCGAGTGGTGGCCTGAGGGAGCCCTCCCGCCTTCTTCGATCATTTCCTGAGCTTCCGGCCAGGTGTCATCGAGCAAATTCGCCTGGGTGGCGGCCTTGCGGCCGGGCCTGCGCGGAAGTTTCTTCCACCTGGACTGCGGAACTGCGAGAGTTTCGAAGATGTCGCAGTGAGGCAGTGAGTGGGTCTCCACAAGGACCCCGCTGAGGCGCTCCAGCTCGTCACGGACCTTGTCGAGCAACTCGTCGGCCTCGAACTTGCGGATAGCGACCGGCTCCTCGTCCCACCACGAGTCGGCATCAGCGGGTGGCCGTGGCTGGGGTACGGATCTTGCGCTGCTGCGCGCGTCGCCCTCTTCATCCTCGGCACGACGGGCTGCGGTGAGCTGGATGCGCGGTCCGGTGGCGCGCCAGGCATCGAGGCCGGCGCCGACGAAGCGGTTGATCCCGTCTTCCTTCCGGTACGGGATGCTCTGCCACCTCTGGCTCACCTCGCATTCAGCGATCCGGGCCGAGGCTCGTGGGGCCAGACGCGGCCGGGCTGCCGGGGTTCGGTGCCAGGGGCCCAAGGAGGCCAGGTAGGCGAGGCAGGTCCACCGGTCCACCGTGTAGGCGATCGTGAGCAGGAGCGTCATCCACACGGCGCCGGCGACGGAATCCTGCACCGCGAACGCCAGGACCGGAGTGTGGGGACGCAGTCGTGACCAGGCCATATATCCTCCGGCGATCACGAGCAGCAGGGGAACGATGGAGCTGAAGCCCCAGCGCACCAGGGCACGGAGGAGACCCGCCGTGAGGAGGTAGTGGCGGAGCAGTGCCAGCACCACCAGTGCCATCGCGCCCAACGGGTGGCGCACGGTCACCAGACCCACCATTCCTACGATCACAGCACCGCGGAATCGCAGCTGCCGACGGGCGGCGACGCTGTGCGTCAGGACGAGTGGAAGACTGAAGCCGAATGAGGGGGCGGGGCGTCTGCGTGCGTTGAGCACGTTGTCCAGCGTCCACCGAACGAGTTCTTCGCCGGCGAGCGGTCCGAGGTGCCGGATGTCCCGTTCCTTGCGGCCTCGTACTCGGTCCTGCCATTGGCCCATGAGGTCGCGTGCCTGGCCGATACGGCTCACGCGCCCGTGCATGGTTCCCGCGAGCATGCGTGTGGCCGCGTTCGTGGGAGGCGGCTCGTCGCGCCTCGCGTACGTCGTGCGCAGGGCTTGGTGGCCATTGACCTGAGGGGTCTTGTCAGGACTTTTCAGGAGCGGAACACCCGGAACCGCTTCGGCGTGACCTGGCTCGGCGGCGATATTGCGGGGTGAAGCGCTCTGCACAAAGGCACGCCAAGGCAACAGGGACATAGGCCACCTCCCCCGAGACCCCCTGCTCTTCGGGGGCCCATCCTGCCCACGAACGATTGGATCAGTCAGCGAAAGTTGCAGACGCGCCACCAGGACGGTCGACAACGTGGCGAGAACCTTCATCTGGCGGATCGACATCACCCCAGGTGAAAGCGCACGCATCCGCAGAACGGAGCTATTCCCCGTTGTGTCATCTTGACCGGTTCCCGCTCCTGGCTGCCGTTTCGGCGCCGGCAACGCGAACGGGCTGAGAGGAAGACGCGAGGCGTCGACTATCTGAGGTGCTGGCCGGTCGTGGTCTTGGTTGTCGCCGCCGTGCAATGCGCACACGCGCAGAGGCACTGGCAAACCGGACCGCCGGGTGATGGCGTGCCCCGAATCTCACTCAAAGCAGCGGAGAGCGTCATATGGCTGGCCCCCCGGTCGCGCCGTGGCGATGTCCGCGTACCTCATGAACGACTGCGGCTTGCGTCGGTGGGATCGGCAGTCGTTCTCGCCCTGGCAGGAGCCTCGCTGGCGGGTCTTCCCGAGGCAGCTCTCGTTGCTCTCCTCCCGGTGGTTGTGATCGGTGCCGCGATCGTGATCAACCGGGGGAAGGTCCCGACTCCAGGGCAGTTGACTGACTTGATCATCCCTCGCTGATCTCGCGGTCCCCTGGCCCCCAGGCGTCTCCCTTGCGGATGTTGCAGACCCAGTGGGAGGCCTGGAGGTTCTCTGCCGTGTGTTCGCCAGCCTGCGAGACCGGCTTGATGTGGTCGAGGGTCGCCGACCACGGATCGGGCCATTCGGCGGCCGGGTCGATCGCCTTGTGGCACAGCTGGCAGGCCCACTGGTCGCGCTCGTATATGTCGAGTGGATCCACCTGTGCGGCGGTGGCGTCGAGGACGCCGTAACCGCGCATGCGGGCTTGGTAGCTGTTACGGGCACGGGTGGAGCGCCGCTGCTTCTCGGAGCGGGCGGAGTAGGCAGGCGTCCAAAGGGTCGGAGTGGGCTAGGCTACGCAGACCCAGGCTTCCCAGTCGTAGGTCTTACCGTTCTCGTCCACGTCGCGGATGATCTCGTTCTGCCACGTCCACTGCCTCCCGTCGTCATCCCGGAACGACTGCTGCTGGACGAGCGAGTGCTCCTGGCCCGGCACGCTGGTCCACCACAGGGTGCGGCCCGTGTAGGCGAGGAGTGCGCCGGTCTGCTCGTGGATCGCGAGGACCGGCTCCGCGTCCTCTTGGGAATTGGACCGCACCAGGTCCACGAGCCAGTCTGCGCCCAGGGAGGCAGCGGTGGCGTACGTCGTGACCGAGCCATGCCGCTCGATGACATCTCCCGGCAGCGGGCCCAGACCGTAGAACTCGTAGGGGGAGTCAGCTTCGGCGCTTCGGGTCCGGAAGACATGCGGCTGGCGCTCCTGACCGAAGTGAGCGCGCTGTTCCTCATCTGCGGCGCCACGGGTCCCCACGCCAGGGATGGAGTGGAGATCGATCTCGCCGCGTCGGATCCTGGCCGCTGTGCGGCGCTTGAGTGTCTCGTTGCATCGGTGGGAACACACGTGGCGGTCCCGGTACGACCACGGCGTCCTTGCGGCAATGGGTTCGGCGCAGACCCGGCAGGGCTCACCGCCGGTGGCACGATCGGCGGCAGCGAGGATGGGGCCCCAGTACGGATCGCCAGGCACCTCGCGGGTCCGGGCAGGGTCGGGCACGGGCGGGGTCCCCGGCGTCATCGTCGGCTTGGGACGGCATGTCCTCGGCGCGTCCTTCGGACGATCGGTCCGCTGCTTCTTGGCGGCGGCTGCGCGGCATGGATCAGAGCAGTACTTCTGACTCCGCGGGCGCCAGGACTCCATCGCCGTACCGCAGACCGCGCAGGGGCGCCACGCCGGCTCCGAGGGGGCGTCGTTGGCGTCGTCGGTGGTGGTCAAGGCGTGATCCACGAGCTTTCCTCGGTCGGGGGTCGAATCGGCGGCTGGAGTTCGCGAAGGTGCAGCTGTGCGCCTCCGCAGGCGAGGCGCGCCGCACCGGTTCGGCAAACACGTACTGGGAGAAGCCGACCAAGATCTTCTCCCGGATTTCTCCCCAACGATCTCCGGAAACCACTCAGGGGCCTGATCCACTGAGTGGATCAGGCCCCTGACCTGGTCTTACGAAGTCGGGGTGGCGGGATTTGAACCCACGACCTCTTCGTCCCGAAGCATTCCCGTGGGTCTCGCTACCTGGCCTCGGATGCCCTCTGACCTGCGGTGACAGTCCATAGGAGTCCGTGCTCGTCCGGCCGTGTGCGGTGCGGTTGTAGCGCAGTTAGACACGCAGGCGAGTGCTGTCGCTCGACAGTTATGTCTCCGACCTGCACCAAACCTTCGTGCAGGTAGGGGCCCCGGCAATCTCGCCTGCCGTTCCGCCGTACTCACGGCCGGATGGGCTCTTGAAGGTGAATTCGTGGATGCCAGTGTCCAAGGCGGTGGACGACGCAACCTCCGTGAGGACTGCACTCGGTTCGGCGTAGTGCAGTTCGATGTGTGTGCGGACTAGCTCGGCAGCCTGTGCGCGATCGATCGGTTGGCTGGGGAACGTGTCCCGGATACGGCCCTTGACTTTGGCAACGAGGTACCCAATGCCCGCGACGATCCCCACCCCGGACGCGCCGCCTAGGGCCTCGTTCGACAGGTCAAGGATGAACTCCCCAAAGGAACCGGATGCTCCCCAGTTCGTCTCCCGGGTCCGTACCGACAGCGAGTTGGACACAGGGAAGTCGTGCTTGCCGTCGAGAGTCGTGAGGGCAGTGAGGTCCTCCTTGATCCCTTCAACCGGTACCTCGATCTCTATCAGGGACAAAGTCCAGGCCTCGCGGGGTAGCTGGTGTAGACCCGGTGCAAATCTGATCGCGATGCGAGAACTGAGAACTTCCACAGGGGCTCCTTGCGCATGTAGATCGGGTGTCCGCAGGCTACTGCCGCCGTCGTTCGGCGACTGCCTCTTTGTGCAGGCGACGTCCGGCTGCCGCAGCCACAGCGCGCCCCTGCTGTCATCCCGTCTGCCGTCGACCCACACGGAGTGATAGCGGGGCAGGCTCCTGGGGCCCAGGTGGAGCGCCCTGCTGGACGAACGACCTGGGCCCCAGGAGCCTGGTCTGCTATGGCTTGCCCTGGGTTGACGGCAGACGGGATGACAGCTCCCCACCCGCACCACAAACCCACCTGCACCCGCACGACGGCCCCGTGCATCCCGGAGCCGGAGCGCCCCCGCCGGAGGCATCGTTCTGACCTGGACGTCTGCTCGGGCCGCGGCTCGATTGCGGGCATGGGGAAGCCCGCAGTTCACACGGACTGGCCCGCAGGCGGCGGCGTACACGCCGCAGCGCATCGAGTGGGACCGTGGCCCGCCTCGATGACAGGGCTCCGGCCGCGTTGGTACAGCCACGGCCCAGAAGATCTCAGCTGCTGAGGGTTCGCCACCCATCAACCCTTCGCCGGTCTCTACGGCGTGCGGCCGGCGCCCGGGCCGGAGCGGGGCGCAGACAGGAGCGCAGGCCCGGGCGACGGGCCGCGCGCGCCGCGCCGTGCGCGGCGGGTGCCTTGATGAGGTAGAGAAACCTGTAACAGCCCTGCTGGTCAGGCCTTCGGGCCGCTGGAGTCGTAGCTCCAAGTACGGCCGGTCCCTCGGTACTCGGAGACGGAGATCGGGTCCACTCCTGGGCGCATGCGAGCGGTGTACAGGATGCCGTCGACGTGGTCGATCTCGTGGGCGACGAGACGGGCGACCCCGTGCTCAAAGATCGTAATGCGCTGCTCGCCGCTGATGTCCGTGTGCTCGACCGTGATGCTCAACGGCCTGGGGACCTTTCCGCGCACGTCGAAGAAGCTCCAGCACCCTTCGTACTGCTCGTCCGCCTCCGCCGACTCCTCGATCACCCGAGGGTTGAGAAGAGTGATGGTCTCCCCGTCCGGCGTCCGGACGATCGCGGCTGCTCGGTCGATCCCGATCTGCGGTGCCGCGCACCCCATGCCCTTGCTGAACAAGTGGATGCCTGCGGCTCGTTCCGCTGCCGAGTTCAGCTCGGCCACCACCCGCCGCGCGTCTTCGGCCTCCGTCGGCAGATCGAACGGCCGGGCCTGCCCGGTCAGGATCGGGTCTCCAGCCTGGACGATGCCGATGGATCGCATCTTCTCGCTGGCGCTCTGGGGCATGGCCGGACTGCTCTCTTCCTGGTTGCTGCGGGCTCGGAACTTCCACTCCAGCCGGTATCGGGCGTGAAGCGGCGGGTCATCGGTGCTCCAGGAGAAGATCCGTCGATCGTCGGCCGCCTCCTGGCGGATCGCTGTGCGGAAGGGGAAGGCAGCGGCGGTCATCGTCGTCTCGGTGCCCCACACCGCAGGGTCAAGCTCCGCCGGGAAGTTCAGGCGGACGCTGAGCCGCTCAGTGGGAAGTCGGACTGCTCGCTGAAACCACGTTCCCCACTTCTCGTCGCCGACCGTGTATGAGTACTCGATCCAGGTCGTCTCACCGGGGTACAGCGGGTATCGCCCGTACTCGTTCTCGAACAGGAGCCACAGCTCCTTGAAGGCGTCGCGGTCATGCTGGACGCGCCATCCGACCGGCTCGTTCCCGACCTGGGCATTGAGACCGATCTCTTCCCAGGTGAGCGGGTTCTCACGGTAGAGCTGGTTCGACCGCTCAGGGCTTCCCGGGTGGCGATCCACTGAGATCCGGATCAGGTACTGCGTAACCGGGTTGGGGCTGGCGTTGTAGATCTGTCGGCGCTGAGTGGCTCGGTACGTCCGGCCGTCGTAGTACAGCTCCGCGTCATCGTGCTTCACGATCAGGCTGTGTGTCTGAGACTCGGGTCCGGGCTGATCGGGTGCGTGCTGGTGCGGGATGGCGGGCTCCGGCCGGCCGTTCGCCTCCAGCTCGGCAAAGGCTCGCCGTAAGGCACCGCCCGCCGAAAGCGCCCGGTCGGCTTGCTCCGCGAAGGCCTGGCTGGGGCGCTGCTGTCCGCCTTCGACCTTGGAGACGTAGGAAGGGGTGTAACCCACCTGCTTCGCCAGCGCTGACTGGGACATGCCCCGCACGTCGCGCCAACGCTTCAAGTCCGCGATGAACGCTTCTGCCGTGTGACCTTCGCTTGCCATCCCGACTCCCCGTGTGACTGTGCCTGTGAGTGAGCTGTGAGTGATCGGCTCTCAGGCTGTAGTCATTGCCCTGACCTGCGGTGTGCTCTCCGTGCTGGATCGGAAGCTACAGGAGCGGAGGCACTTCGGTGGCCCTCACATCGGATGAACTGGCAGAAGTCCTGAACCAGTTGGCTGAAATCACGGCCCGGGTCCAAGACCTCTCCCGAGACGTGGACCGGGTTGCGGTCAGGCTGGGCCCTGAGCCTTCGACTGCTCTTCGAGCTGGGCGAGTCGTTCCGCGAGACTCTCGACCGTCGAACTGAGTTCGCTGAGTCGCTGGGTGAGAGCGATGAACTCGGCTGAAGGTGCGGCCTCGCTGGGAGCCTCGACCTGGTCGCGGACGAAGCTGCCTCTGCCCGGACTCGTGTAGATCAGCCCGTCTCCACGGAGGATCTCTACCGCGCTCTGTGCCGTCATGACAGCTACGGAGTACTGCTTCGCCAGGTCACGCACGGACGGCACCTTGGCTCCCGGCGCCAGGGCTCCCGAAAGGATCTCGGCTCGGATGGCGTCCGCCACCTGTCGAGAAGCGGGCCGGGGGTCCTCAGCGCTCAGCGTCATGGAGCGAGGGTATCGCCGAATCTGTCCTAGGTCACCCAAGACTCTTGACGCAGCACTTCCAGGCTGTACTGTGACACCTAAGACACCCAATATGGACGTGTCGGGGGCGACGCCCTACCGCCAAGCAGATCGCCGCCCCCGGTCCCTCGAAGGGAGCTCCCATCATGCCCGTGAAGCTGGTCGTTTCGCGCCCCCGTCCGCTGTCGGCTCCGCTGTCCCGCAAGGACGATGCGGAGATCATCCCCTCTTCCTGTCAGGCCTGCGGCGCTGCCTGCGGTGCCGACTGGGCCAAGCGTGACGGTGTCGGTGTCCTGGTGCACCGGACTGGTGAGCCGTGCCCGGTGGCGGTGCCGTTCGTCTGGGAGACCGGCGCCCCGGTGACTTCCGTGGCGGTGGCCGCGTGACCTCGTTCCCCGTTCCCCCGGCCGCCGTCGCACCCATGGCGGCGGCTGTGGGGACTGACCCGCTGACCTTGGCTGACCTCCTGCGGGTCGCCTCCACCCCCGGGTTCGATCGCTGGCAGGAGCAGATCCGCCGAACCGGTGGCTGTTCGGACCCGATCCACCTGTCCGGGTCCACGGTCACCCGCGACCGCCGGACCGGGGACGTTCTCTACTCGTACTCGACCGCTGGTGAGCCCGGTGGCCGGTTACGAGTCGCGTGTGGCAACCGCCGGGCCTCCCGGTGCCCGTCCTGTGCCTGGACGTACGCGGGGGACACCTACCACCTGATCAGGGCGGGGATCATCGGGGATGAACGCAAGGACATCCCGGCCACAGTCCGGGACCACCCGAGGGTGTTCGCCACGCTGACGGCTCCGTCCTTCGGCCCGGTCCACAACCGGCCCTCCTCCGGCTCCTGCCGCTGCGGCGCCCAGCATCCCGAGCAGGACCCCGTGCTCGGCACCGCCCTGGACCCTGGCCGGTACGACTACGCCGGTGCGGTGCTGTGGAACAACCACGCCGGGCAGCTGTGGCAGCGGTTCACGATCTACCTGCGGCGGGAGATCGCCGCCCGGGCCGGGATCACCCAAGTCGCGCTGAAGGAGTCCTGCCGCGTCTCCTTCGGCAAGGTCGCCGAGTTCCAAAAGCGCGGGGCGGTCCACTTCCATGCGGTCGTCCGCCTCGACGGACCCGACGGCCCCGACACCGCTCCGCCGTCGTGGGCGTCGGTCGGACTGCTCGATGACGCGATCCGGGCCGCTGCTGGCCGAGTCGCCGTCACGCTGCCCGCCGCGGGTGACTTCCCCGCCCGCACGCTGACGTGGGGGACGCAGATCGACGTGCAGCCCATCGGCGGGCTCGGGCATGAGGAGCTGACCGAACAGGCGGTGGCCTCCTACGTCGCCAAGTACGCCACCAAGGCCGCAGAGACCACCGGCACCGCCGACCGCCGCATCGGAGAACTTGCCGAGCTGGACAAGCTCACCCTGCCCCCGCACACCCGGCGCTTGATCGAAGCCTGCTGGGCCCTGGACGGCGCCTACCCGGACCGGATGCTGGCGCGCTGGTCTCACATGCTCGGCTTCCGGGGCCACTTCTCCACCAAGTCCCGCCAGTACTCCACCACCCTGGGCGCCCTGCGGCAGACCCGCGCCGACTACCGCGCCGCCCAGGAGCGACGCGAACGGGGCCTGCCCGACCCGGACGACTCTGAGGAGGGCTCCACGCTCGTGATCGCCCACTGGACCTACGCCGGACACGGCCACACCCCCGGCGAGTCCTGGCTCGCCGCCAGCATCGCCTGCGACATCAAGACCAACCGCGACACCGCCCGCGAAGCACTCGCCGACCTGACCGAAGACCTTGAGGGGGCACGATGACAGTGATGGACCACGGCAGGACCGGGCTTGTGGTGCCGGTGCTCTACCGCGTTGCCGACGCCACGCGGGTCTTGGGGATCAGCCGTAGCGTCATCTACGGCTTGATTCGCACGGGCCGACTGCGGACGGTCAAAGAAGGGCGCACGCGCCTCGTGCCCGCAGCTGCCATCTCGGAGTACGTCCAGCTGCTGGAGTCCGAAGCGGGGGCTCAGCAGTGACCAAGCGCCGGAGTAGGGGAGACGGCGGTCTTCACTGGGACGAGAAGCGACAGCGATGGATTGCCACCGCGCACCTCGGCTTCGACGCCAGCGGGAAGCGCATCGTCCGGCGGGGGAGTGGCAAGACCAAGACCGAAGCCAAGACCAAGCTCAAGCAGGTGCTCCGGGACCACGAGGACGGGCTGGCCGTCGCGCCCACCAACTACACGGTGGAGAACGCGGTGAACGATTGGCTCATGTACGGGCTCGCCGGACGGGACACGAACACCGTGGCCACCTGTACTTCGCTCAGCCGGACCCACGTCATCCCCGCCCTGGGCGCCCGCAAGCTGCGTGAGCTGAGTGGCGAGGACGTCGACAAGTGGCTGGTGGACAAGTCCAAGACGCTCAGTACCCGCACCCTGCAAGCCATCCACTCGTGCTTGAACCGCGCGGTGAAGCGCGCCATGGTTCGCGACAAGGTGAAGCGGAACATCGTGGAGCTGTGCTCCATCCCGACCGGGCAGCCCGGCCGGCCGTCGAAGGCGCTCAACCTGGCCCAGGCCGGAGCCGTGCTCAAGGCCGCCGAGGGGACCTCCGCCTACGCGTACATCGTGCTTGCTCTGCTCACCGGGGCGCGTACGGAGGAGCTGCGTGCCCTCACCTGGGATCACGTCTTCCTGAAGGGGGACCCCGAGGCTGATCCGCCTGTGCCGCCCCACATCGCTGTGTGGAGGTCGGTGCGGTCTACCGGGGACACCAAGACCAAGAAGTCCCGCCGGACCATCGCTTTGCCCGCCCGCTGTGTGGATGCCCTCTGGCAGCACTTCGAAGATCAGGGATGGGACCGGCTGGCCGCTGGCGATCAGTGGACGGAGAAGGGGTTGGTCTTCTCGTCCGCCGTTGGGACCGAGCTGGACTCCACCAACGTGCGGCGGGCCTTCCGGCAAGCCATCGCCGACGCTGAAGGGATCGACGCAAAGGAGTGGACCCCGCGTGAGCTACGGCACAGCTTCGTGTCGCTGCTCTCCGACAAGGGAGTGCCGCTCGAAGAGATCTCCCGGTTGGTCGGCCATTCGGGGACAGCTGTCACTGAGGCGGTCTACCGGAAGCAGATCCGGCCCGTGATCCAGACGGGGGCGACGGTGATGGACGGCATCTTCAAGGAAGATCCAAAGCCGTAGTCACGCAGTTAGACACGCAGAACGAGGAAGAGCCAGTACCTCACGTGAGGTACTGGCTCTGACCTGCTACTACACAGTCGGGGTGGCGGGATTTGAACCCACGACCTCTTCGTCCCGAACGAAGCGCGCTGCCAAGCTGCGCTACACCCCGATCGCCGCCCTTGCAGTCTGTGCTGCCCTGGCGACATCGATTACTTTAGCGGACCGTCGGCCCAGGACGAAATCCGGTTCTCGTCGGGCGGGGAACGATCACGTCCGCGGGGTCAGCGTGAGCAGTGTGGCCTCCGGGGGGCAGGCGAAGCGGACCGGGGTGTAGCGGTTGGTGCCGCAGCCGGCCGAGACGTGGAGGTACGCCCGGTTGCCGTTCGCCTCGTGCGTCGACAGGCCCTTGACCCGGTCGGTGTCCAGGTCGCAGTTGGTGACCAGGGCCCCGTAGAAGGGGATGCACAGCTGGCCGCCGTGGGTGTGGCCGGCCAGGATCAGGGGGTAGCGGTCGGCGGTGAAGGACTCCAGGACCCGCAGGTACGGGGCGTGCACGATCGCCATGGAGAAGTCCGCGTCCGCCTCGGGGCCGCCCGCCACCCGCTCGTAGCGGTCCCGCTTGATGTGCGGGTCGTCCAGGCCCGTGAAGGCGAGGTCCAGGTCGGGCAGCTTCAGCCGGCCGCGGGTGTTCGTCAGGTTCACCCAGCCGGCCGCGTCGAAGGCGTCCCGGATGTCCTCCCACGGGTTGTGCACGGCGCCGACCACCGGCGGGTTCCCGTTCAGGCCGTGCCGGCCCTGGACCTTCTCCAGCAGGTAGCGGGCGGGGTTGCGCAGCCGGGGCCCGTAGTAGTCGTTGGAGCCGAAGACGTACACGCCGGGGAACGACATCAGCGGGCCCAGCGCGTCCAGCAGCTCGGGCACGCCCTGCGTGTCGGAGAGGTTGTCGCCGGTGTTGACGACGAAGTCGGGGCGCAGCCCGGCCAGCGACTGGAGCCAGGCGCGCTTCTTGTGCTGCCCGCTGACCATGTGGATGTCCGAGACCTGCAGGACGCGCAGGGGGCGCATGCCGCGCGGGAGGACGGGAACGGTGACCCGGCGGAGCCGGAAGGACCGTGCCTCGAAGCCGGCGGCGTAGGCCACTCCTGCGGCCCCCACCGCCGCGAGTCCAGCAGTGACCTTGAGCGGGATTCCGTAACGCGCGCGCATGGACACATGGTCGCAGACGGTGAAAACGAGTGGGCGGCACCCGGGCCCCACCTGGCAGACTCAAGGCATGACCACGCTCAAGGCCAAGCTCCAGGAAGACCTCACCACCGCCATCAAGGCGCGCGACGAGCTGCGCTCGTCCACCCTCCGGCTGACCCTCTCCGCCATCACCAAGGAGGAGGTCGCGGGCAAGGTTGCGCGCGAGCTCACCGACGAGGAAGTCCTCAAGGTGATCGCCAAGGAGGCGAAGAAGCGCCGCGAGGCCGCCGACGCGTTCGCCCAGGGCGGCCGTCCCGAGCAGGCGGAGCGGGAGAACGCGGAGGGCGAGATCCTCGCCGTCTACCTGCCCAAGCAGCTCAGCGACGAGGAGCTCGCCGCGATCGTGGCGCAGGCCGTCGAGGAGGCGAAGGCGGCCGGGGCCGAGGGGCCGCGCGCGATGGGCGCCGTCATGAAGATCGTGAACCCGAAGGTGGCCGGGCTGGCGGAGGGCGGCCGCGTCGCCGCCGTCGTCAAGCAGCACCTGTCGTAGCGCAGCCGCCACCTTCGTCGTCCAGCAGCTCCTGCTCGCGAACAAGCCGCGAGCAGCACCTGCCGTAAGCGAGCCGCTCCTGTCGTCAGCGAGCAGCTCGTGTCGTAGCAGCTGTAGCGGCAGCCGCACGCCGAGGCCCCCTGCCGGGAAGAATCCCGACAGGGGGCCTCGCTGTGTCCGCGTGTCCGTTACGGCTCAGCGACCGCCGCCTCGCTACGGCCGGCCGCCCCCGTCGGTGTTGCCGTCCCTCGGGCCGCCGATCACGCCGCCCGGGCCGAGGGTGATCCCCGGGAACGGGGTCGTGGTCCCGCCGCCCGTGGTCGTGCCGCCGCCACCGGTCAGGGTGCCGCCGGTCACGCCGCCGGGCTTGTTGTCGCCCGGCTTGTTCGGCTTGCCCGGGCGGTTGGGCCGGGTCGGGGACTGGCCGGGGCGGCTGCCGCCCACGGGGGCGCCGCCGTCCGGGATGAAGACGGTCTGGAAGGGCAGCACCTCTTCGCCGGCCAGGGCCCCGGTGACCGCCTGCTTCCAGATCGGGCCGGGCAGGCAGCCGCCGCAGACCTCGGCGTAGTACTGGCCGCCGATCGTGATGTTCTCCATCGACACCTGCCGGGTGCCGCCCGAGCCGACCCAGGTCGCGCCCGAGATGTTCGGCGTGTAGCCGACGAACCAGGCGTTGTAGCGCTCGTCCGTCGTACCCGTCTTGCCCGCGCTCTGCCGGTCGGTGAGCCCCGCCTGGGCACCCGTACCGGAGTCGATCACGCCGAGCAGCAGCGTGTTGATGGTGTCGGCGGTCTTCTCCGACAGCACCCGCTCGCACTTCGACTTCGGCACCTGCATCGCCTTGCCGTGCGCGTCGGTGATCGACTCGATGGCGACCGGCGTGCAGTACGTGCCCCGGTTGGCGAACGTCGCGTACGCGTTGGCCATGGTCAGCGGCGACATGCCCTCGCTGCCCAGCGCGATGGAGGGCACCTCCTTGAGCTTGGTGCCGTCGGCCGGGATGACGCCGAGCTTGGTGGTGAGCTGGGTCAGCGGGCACAGGCCGACCTCGGAGATCATCTCCACGAAGTAGGTGTTGACCGACATCGCCATGGCGTCCTTCATGGCGTACGGGCCGACCTCGGAGGCCTTCTCGTTCTCGACGCGTTCCCTGCTGCTGTTGACCCAGGTGCCGTTGCAGGTCTGCACCGGGCTCGGGTAGTCCATCTCGTACGGCGACAGGTACGCCTTCGTCGGCGGGATGCCCCGCTCGATCGCGGCGGCCGCCACGAACGGCTTGAAGGTCGAGCCGGTCGGGAAGCCGTAGTTCGAGCCGCCCATCCGCTTGTCGACCGAGTAGTTGATCTGGGTCTCGTTCTTGCCGAAGCCGTACGGCTTGGACTGGCCCATGCCCAGGACCTTGCCGGTGCCCGGCTGGACGAGGGTCACGGCGGTGGCGACCTTGTCCTCCTGGTCGACGTGGTCCTTGATCGACTCGTTGACCGAGTCCTGGGCCTGCGGGTCCAGGGTGGTACGGATCGTCAGTCCGCCCTGGTTCCACAGCTTGGCCCGCTCCTCGCGGGTCTTGCCGAAGACCGGGTCGGACAGGAACGTGGCGCGCACGTAGTCGCAGAAGAAGCCGGCGCCCTTCACGGCGGTGATGCAGCCGTTCTTGGGGCGGGTGACCTTGAGCTGGATCGGCCGCTTCTTCGCCTCGTCGGCCTCGGCCTGCGAGATGTCCCGGACGTCGGCCATCCGCTGGAGCACGGTGTTGCGCCGCTTCATGGCCTCGGCGGAGTCGTTGACCGGGTCGTACCGGCTCGGCGACTGCACGACGCCGGCCAGCAGCGCGGCCTCCTCCAGGCTCAGGTCCTTGGCGGGCTTGCTGAAGTAGCGCATGGAGGCGGACTCGATGCCGTACGCCTGCTGGCCGAAGTAGGTGATGTTGAGGTAGTTCTCGAGGATCTTCTTCTTCCCGAGTTCCTCCTCGACCTGGATCGAGTACTTCAGCTCGCGGATCTTGCGCCCCAGGCTCTTCTCCTGCGCCTCGCGCACCTTGCTCTCGTCGTCGCCCGCCTCCTCGACGAAGACGTTCTTGACGTACTGCTGGGTGAGGGTGGAGGCGCCCTGCGCGGCGCTGCCCTCCTGCGCGTTGCGGTTGACCGCGCGCAGGATGCCCTTGAGGTCGACGGCGCCGTGCTCGTAGAAGCGCGAGTCCTCGATCGCGACGATCGCCTTCTGCATGTAGGGAGAGATGGCGGTCAGCGGGACCACCTGCCGGTCCCGCGAATAGACGGTGGCGATCAAGCCACCCTCGGCGTCCAGGATCGTGGTGCGCTGGCTCAGCGGCGGGGTCTTGAGATTGGCCGGGATCTCGTCGAATCCCTCGACGGTTCCCTTGGCTGCCAGGCCGAAGGCGCCCGCAGCGGGGATGGCGATGCCGGCGAGGACGACCCCGGAGAGGACGGACACCCCGAGGAACTTGGCGGCCTGCTGGCTCGCCGAGAGCCCTCCGCCCGAGCGCTTCTTTCCCATGGAGGGCAGCCTACGTTCTCATTCGCCGGACACACGTATATGCCTTGGCCTAAGCTGCTGCCAACTGTCACAGCAGTGAGGTGCGACATCAACCCCTCGGCTTGATTTTCACCCTTCCCGAATGGGGTGGACTCATGTCCGAATCTCGTCGCCCCCGCTGTCGGCCTAGCGGCGATTCCACCCGAATTGCCGGAATGGTCGGGCATGTCGCCGGATCACTCCGTCGGGTGATCTGCCGCTTACCCATAGTCCGTTCGGACCATTCAAGATTGGGCCCGTCGGGGGTGTTGCACTCTGCCTCCCTTCCGTAACGTCCTCAACTGGCAGCGGTGAATATGCCGCTACCGCCGTGGGGGAGCCTCGATTCGGGAGAGGACGGCGCCGGGATGGGCTGGGTAACCGACTGGAGTGCGCAGGCAGCCTGCCGCACTACCGATCCGGATGAACTGTTCGTTCAAGGAGCGGCACAGAACAGGGCCAAGGCGGTGTGCACCGGATGTCCGGTGCGGACAGAATGCCTGGCCGACGCGCTCGACAACCGCGTCGAGTTCGGAGTATGGGGCGGAATGACCGAGCGGGAGCGACGCGCACTGCTGCGCAGGCGCCCCACCGTCACCTCGTGGCGACGGCTGCTCGAAACCGCCCGCACGGAGTACGAGCGCAGTACGGGCATCCTCACCGTGGACGTCGACGCGGAAGTTGACGTTCCGTACGAGACGTACGCGGCCGCCGGGTAAGGGCGGCGGCGGACGAACACGCGGACGTAGCAGCGGACGGACGGGCGGACGTAGCAGGCGGATGGACGGGCGGACGTAGCAGGACGTCCCGAGGACGCACGCACACGTCCCGAGGACGCACGCACACGTCCCGAGGGCGCACGCACACGTCCGACGTACGTCACCCCGTGGCGAGCCGGACCCCGATGGCCCGCAGCCCGGCGAGGTCGTGCACATCGCCGGGCAGGGCCGCCACCTCGGCCACCGCCACCTCGGGGTGCAGTGAGGTGAAGCGATCGCGGTTGCGCTGTTCGCGCGCGATCACCTGCATGCGCTCGGCGTGCAGGCGCAGCAGGCCGGCGGTGATCTCGTCGGCCGTGATGCCGTCGGTCACGCCCTCGTCGGTCGCGCCCTCGTCGGGCTCGGTCACGGTCACGGTCGCGGTCGCAGTCACGGTCGCGTTTTCGTCTGCGCGTGTGGGCTCCTCCGCGAGCGGGGGAGTGGCCGCGTCGGAGTCACGAAGTCCAGCTTTCCCGGACTCCTGATCGACAATGCCGCCCTCTTCAAGATTCTCTGCGGCGGCGAGCGCCCGCTCCGCGGACAGCTGGTCGGCGCCGCTGCCGTGCACCCGGTTGAGCACCAGCCCGGCGAGCGGCATCCGGTCCGCCGCGAGCCGCTCCACGAAGTACGCCGCCTCGCGCAGCGCGTCCGCCTCGGGCGCCGCGACCACCAGGAAGGCCGTACCCGGGGCCTGGAGCAGCCGGTACGTCGCGTCCGCGCGCGTGCGGAAGCCGCCGAACATGGTGTCCATCGCGGCCACGAACGTCTGCACGTCCTTCAGCAGTGAGGCCCCCATCAGCTTGCTGAGCGTGCCCGTCATCATCGACATGCCGACGTTCAGGAACTTCATCCCCGCCCGGCCGCCCACCTTCGCCGGAGCCATCAGCACCCGGATGAACTTCCCGTCCAGGAAGGACCCCAGCCGCGTCGGCGCGTCCAGGAAGTCCAGCGCCGACCGGCTCGGCGGGGTGTCCACGACGATCAGGTCCCAGTCGTCCCGGGCGCGCAGCTGCCCGAGCTTCTCCATCGCCATGTACTCCTGCGTACCCGCGAACCCGGCGGACAGCGACTGGTAGAAGGGGTTGTCCAGGATCGCCCGGGCCCGCTCGGCGTCCGCGTGCGCCTCGACGATCTCGTCGAAGGTCCGCTTCATGTCGAGCATCATGGCGTGCAGTTCCCCGCCGCCCGCCACGCCCGCCACCTGGCGGGGGGTGTTGTCCAGGGAGTCGATGCCCAGCGACTGGGCCAGCCGCCGCGCCGGGTCGATGGTCAGCACGACCACCTTGCGCCCCCGCTCGGCCGCCCGTACGCCCAGGGCCGCCGCCGTGGTCGTCTTGCCGACCCCGCCCGCCCCGCAGCACACGATGATCCGGGTCCCCGGATCGTCCAGCAGCGCGTCCACCGCCAGCCTCGGCGGGGTGTCCATGGCGGGGGCGGCCGTGCTCTCGGTCATCCCGGCCGACACCGTCATCCCGGCCGACACTCCGGCGGTCACCTGGTCATCCCTCCGGCCACCCTTCCGACCATCCCTCCGACCACGCCTCCGGCCGCCCTTCCGGTCGCTCCCGCCGTTTCCGCCGTTTCCGCCGTTCCCGCCGTCATTCCTCGTCGCCCTGCTTCCGCAGCTCCGTCGCCAGTTCGTACAGCCCCGCCAGGTCCATGCCCGCCCCGAGCAGCGGCAGTTCGTACGTCGGCAGCCCGAGGCCCTCCAGTACGCCGCGCTGCTCGCGCTCCAGCTCCACCCGGCCGGCGTGCTCGGCGGCCTGCGTCAGCAGCGGCTCCACCAGCCGCTCCGCCAGCCCGCCGCGGCGCGCCCCGCCCAGGCCCGCGCGGGACAGCGCCCGGGCCACCTCGGCGCGCCGCTCGCCGGCCGCGGCCCGCAGCGCCTCCTCGTCCAGGTGGTGCGGGCGGACCATGTTCACCACGACCCGGCCCACCGGAAGCCCGGCCGCCACCAGTTCCTCGATGCCGTCGGCGGTCTCCTGGACCGGCATCTCCTCCAGCAGCGTCACCAGGTGGACGGCGGTCTGCGGGGACTTCAGGACGCTCATGACGGCCTGCGCCTGGTTGTGGATCGGCCCGAACCGGGCCAGCCCCGCCACCTCGTCGTTCACGTTCAGGAACCGGGTGATCCGCCCGGTCGGCGGCGCGTCCATCACCACGTGGTCGTACACGAACCGGCCGGCCTTGTCCTTGCGCCGCACCGCCTCGCACGCCTTGCCGGTCAGCAGGACGTCCCGCAGCCCGGGCGCGATGGTCGTCGCGAAGTCGATGGCGCCGAGCTTCTTGAGCGCCCGGCCGGCCGAACCGAGCTTGTAGAACATCTGGAGGTAGTCCAGCAACGCCCGTTCCGCGTCGATCGCGAGGGCGAAGACCTCGCCGCCGCCCGGAGCGACGGCGATCTTGCGCTCCTCGTAGGGGAGCGCCTCCGTACCGAAGAGCTGCGCGATGCCCTGCCTGCCCTCGACCTCCACCAGAAGCGTCCGCCGACCCTCGCGCGCGAGGGCCAGCGCGAGTGCCGCGGCGACCGTGGTCTTCCCGGTTCCGCCCTTGCCGCTGACCACCTGGAGCCTGCTCACAGCCAACGAGCCTAACCACTCGGCCTCCGGGGCGCGCACGAGCCTCCCCCGCGGCAGGCACTACGCTCGCCCCCATGAGCAAGAAGTTCGAATACGTGACGGTCCCGCTGCTCGTCCACGCCACCAAGCAGATCCTGGACACCTGGGGCGACGAGGGCTATGAGCTCGTCCAGGTCGTGCCCGGCCCGAACAACCCCGAGCAGCTCGTGGCCTACATGAAGCGCGAGAAGAAGGGGGACAAGGAGTGAGCGGCGCGGTCGAGGCGAAGCTGGCCGAGCTCGGCCTGACCCTGCCCGAGGTCGTCCCGCCGCTGGCCGCGTACCAGCCGGCCGTGCGCACGGGCCTGTACGTCTACACCGCGGGCCAGCTGCCGATGGTGCAGGGCAAGCTGCCGGTCACCGGCAAGGTCGGCGCGGAGGTGACGCCGGAGCAGGCCAAGGAGCTCGCCGCGACCTGTGCGCTGAACGCCCTGGCCGCCGTGAAGTCCGTGGCCGGCGACCTCGACCGGATCGCCCGCGTGGTCAAGGTGGTCGGCTTCGTGGCCTCCGCGCCCGACTTCACCGGCCAGCCGGGTGTCCTCAACGGCGCGAGCGAGCTGCTCGGCGCGGTCCTCGGCGACAAGGGCGTCCACGCGCGCAGCGCGGTCGGCGTCGCGGTCCTGCCGCTGGACGCGCCGGTCGAGGTCGAGATCCAGGTCGAGCTCACCGAGGCCTGAGAGACACCTCGCGGTCTCACCGAGGCCTGAGGTCACCTCGCGACGCACCTCGCGACGCACCTCGCGCACCTCGTGCACCTCGCGCCTCCTCCCGTACCTCCCGTACCTCCCGTACTCGCGTACGGGAGGTACGGGCGAAGGCGGCGTACGGGCGTATGCGCGGGTCGGCGCCGGAAGGGTCCTGCCCCGGAAGGGTCTGCGCCGGCCTCCGGCGGCGTGCTCTCGAACATCGGGACGGATGGTCGTAGCATCCGCCCCATGGCGAACGGGCAGACGCAGTCACACGAGCAGGACGGGCCGCAGGGCCACCAGGCCGGACCCGGCCACCGCGCACCCGCGGGCGGCCAGTGGTACCCGCCGGAGTGGCCCGACCGGATCCGCGCGCTCGCGGACGGCTCGCTCACCCCGGTCGCGCCCAGGCGGGCGGCCACCGTGATGCTCCTGCGCGATACCGCCGACGGGCCCGCGGTGCACATGCTGCGCCGCCGCGCCTCCATGGCCTTCGCCGGGGGTGCGTACGCGTACCCGGGCGGCGGGGTCGATCCCCGCGACGAGGACCACCGCATCGGCTGGGCCGGGCCGTCCCTGGAGGACTGGGCCGACCGGCTCGGTACGGACACCGCGACCGCCCAGGCCATCGTGTGCGGCGCGGTGCGCGAGACGTACGAGGAGGCCGGCGTGCTGCTCGCCGGGCCCGCCGACGGCTCCGGCACGGTCGTTTCCGACCTCACCGGCGACGACTGGGAGGCCGACCGGCAGGCGCTGGTCGGCCGGGAGCTGTCCTTCGCCCAGTTCCTGGAGCGGCGCGGGCTGGTACTGCGGTCCGACCTGCTCGGCGCGTGGGCGCGCTGGATCACCCCCGAGTTCGAGCCGCGCCGCTACGACACCTGGTTCTTCGTGGCCGCGCTCCCCGAGGGGCAGCGCACGCGCAACGCCTCCACGGAGGCCGACCGGACGGTGTGGATCCGCCTGGCGGACGCCGCCGACGGCTACGACAAGGGCGAGCTGCTGATGATGCCGCCGACCATCTCCACACTGCGCTCGCTGGAGCCGTACGGCACCGCCGCCGAGGCCCTCGGGGCCGCCCCGGGACAGGACCTGGAGCCGGTGCTGGCGCAGGCCACGCTGGAGGACGGCGAGCTGGTGCTGAGCTGGCCGGGCCACGACGAGTTCACCAAGCGGGTGCGGCCGGCGGCCGGCACCGTGGGCGACGCGGCGACCGGCACCGCGGGCGACGTGGCGGCCGGCACCGCGGGCGACGTGGGGGGCGACGCCGTATGACCGACGCGGCCGCCCTGCCCGGCCAGCCCCGAGGGGTCGTCACCTCCGGGCCGGCCACCGCCCGCGCCGTGAACGTGCTGGCCCCCAACCCGTCCGCCATGACCCTGGACGGCACCAACACCTGGCTGGTCGGCGAACCGGACTCCGAGCTCGCGGTCGTCGTCGACCCGGGCCCGCTGGACGAGGGCCACCTGCGGGCGGTCGTCGCGGCCGCCGAGCAGGCCGGCAAGCGGATCGCGCTGACCCTGCTGACCCACGGGCATCCGGACCACGCGGCGGGCGCCGGGCGGTTCGCGGAGCTCACCGGCACCAAGGTGCGCGCCCTGGACCCGGCGATGCGGCTCGGCGACGAGGGCCTGGCCGCCGGGAAGGCGGTCCGGGTCGGCGGCCTGGAGCTGCGGGTCGTGCCGACGCCGGGCCACACGGCGGACTCCCTCTGCTTCCACCTGCCCGCCGACCGGGCGGTGCTGACCGGCGACACGATCCTGGGGCGCGGCACGACCGTGGTGGCCCACCCGGACGGGCGGCTGGGCGACTACCTGGACTCCCTGCGCCGGCTGCGCTCGCTGACGGTCGACGACGGCGTCCACACGGTCCTGCCCGGGCACGGTCCGGTCCTGGACGACGCACAGGGAGCGGTCGAGTTCTACCTGGCCCACCGCGCGCACCGGCTCGCGCAGGTCGAGACGGCTGTGGAGAACGGTTTCACCACCCCGGAGCAGGTCGTCGCCCACGTCTACGCGGACGTGGACCGCTCCCTGTGGCCGGCGGCGGAATGGTCGGTCCGCGCCCAGCTGGAGTACTTGCGCGAGCACGGCCTGATCCCGGGCGCGGAGCCGTTCTGACGGGACGGGATGTGGCGCGACGGGACGCGGCCCGGCCCGACCTGACCTGACGCGCCCCGCCGGCCGGCCCGGCCTGACCGGACCATGACGGGCCCCGCCCGGCCGGCCCGGCCACCCGCCCAGACACGCCCAGAGGGCCCAGGCGCGCCCAGACCCGCCCAGGCGCGCCTCTACGCGCCCACCGGACGCGTCTTCCGGCCGTGGACGCGCGTGTACTCCGCGGCCAGCCAGGGGCCCAGGTCCTCCGTGTACGCGTACAGGGCCGCCGGGTCGGTGCCCGGGGCCAGCGCGTCGTCGGCGGCGGCGCGCAGCTCCGCGGCCCGCTGCGGGTAGCAGTGCCCGAAGATCTCCGCCGACTCGGCCAGGTCGCTGGTCCAGCCGCCCCACCGCGGCATGACCAGCGTGAAGGCCGTCCGTACGAGCTTGCGCGCGCAGGCCCGGCGCAGCCGCCGTACCGCCTCGGGGTCCCCGGCCGCATCGGCCGCCCGCTCGCGCCACCGGGGGAGTACGTCGGCCAGGTCGCCGTTGGTCTCCCGGGCGAGCAGGCTGTCGGGGCGGTAGCGCGGCAGGTGCTCGGCGAGGTCGGCGCCGAGCAGCGGCGTGCACAGGCAGGCCAGGAACCAGCCCAGGTCGTAACGTTCCTGCTCGCTCAGCAGGCGGTCCTTGCCGTACAGCAGCACGCCCACGCCGTCGACCACACCGAAGTCCTCGTCCAGCCCGCGGGCCAGCGCGTCGGCCGTCTGCCGGTCCTCCTGCGCGGGCTCGGCGTGCAGGGCGAGCAGCAGGTCGAGGTCGGAGCGGCCGGGGCGGGCCGTGCCGCGGGGCACGGAACCGTACAGGTAGGCGCTGTGCAGCCGGCGCCCGTACGCCTCGGCGGTCCGGCCGCGCGCGGTGGCGACCAGCTCCGCGAAGGCGGGCTGCACCAGCCCCAGCGAGCCCTCCCGCTCCAGCCAGCCGCTCGCGTCCAGCCCTCGGTGCGCAGCCTGTGTCCCCATGGGACCACTGTGCCTCTTGTGGCGCGCGAGCCGGGAGGGGATGCACGAAGGGCCCCACCCGGTGGGTGGGGCCCTTCAGCGGCCGTTCAGGGGCACCTCGGCGCCCTGGGCGCCCAGGGGTGCCGGGGCACCCTCGGCGCCGTGGCACCTCGGTGCGCGGGCGCGCGGTGCACAGTGCTCCCGCGCGGGGTCAGCGGCTGCGCTTCGCCAGGCGCTCGACGTCCAGCAGGATCACCGCGCGCGCCTCCAGCCGCAGCCAGCCGCGGCCGGCGAAGTCGGCGAGGGCCTTGTTGACCGTCTCGCGGGAGGCGCCGACGAGCTGCGCCAGCTCCTCCTGGGTGAGGTCGTGGACGACGTGGATGCCTTCCTCGGACTGCACGCCGAAGCGGCGCGACAGGTCCAGGAGGGCGCGGGCGACGCGGCCCGGCACGTCGGAGAAGACCAGGTCGGACATCTGGTCGTTGGTCTTGCGCAGGCGGCGCGCGACGGCGCGCAGCAGCGCGGTGGCCACCTCGGGGCGGGCGTTCAGCCACGGCTGGAGGTCGCCGTGGCCCAGGCCGAGCAGCTTGACCTCGGTCAGCGCGGTCGCGGTCGCGGTGCGCGGGCCCGGGTCGAAGAGCGACAGCTCGCCGATGAGCTCGCCGGGACCGAGGACGGCCAGCATGTTCTCGCGGCCGTCGGGGGAGGTGCGGTGCAGCTTCACCTTGCCCTCGGTGACGACGTACAGCCGGTCACCGGGGTCGCCCTCGTGGAACAGGGCGTCACCGCGTGCGAGGGTCACCTCGCCCATGGAGGCGCGGAGCTCCGCGGCCTGCTCGTCATCGAGCGCCGCGAAGAGCGGGGCGCGCCGCAGAACGTCGTCCACGAGTCTCTCTCCTATGTCGACCGGTTCAGGGGAGCCTGTTCCCCATTTTGCCGGACGCATCAAACAGTGCGATCAGTCACAAGGATGCCGGACGTACGGGTGTGCTGGGTGGTGTTACCGGAGGTCCGGGCGGGTGTCAGTCGGCCGCCGTAGGCTGGCCGGGTGTCCAATAAGCCGGTGAGAGCACAGGCCAAGGGGTCCACGGGAGTGACCGGGGCCCGGAATTCAGCTGTGGGCGAACAGGGTGCCACACGGGCACCCGAACCGTCCACGGCCCGACCAAAGGGCAAAGCTTCGGTCAAGAAGTCCGCCGCGAAACCCGCCGCGAAACCCGCCGCGAAGCCCGAGTCGCGGCTGGCCATGGTCCGCCGCGCTCGGCGGATCAACCGTGAGCTGGCCGAGATCTATTCGTACGCGCACCCCGAGCTGGACTTCCGCAATCCCTTCGAGCTGCTGGTCGCGACGGTGCTGTCGGCACAGACCACCGACCTGCGGGTGAACCAGACCACCCCGGCCCTCTTCGCGAAGTACCCCACCCCCGAGGACATGGCCGCGGCCGCACCGGAGGATCTGGAGGAGCTGATCCGGCCGACCGGGTTCTTCCGGATGAAGGCGAAATCACTGCTGGGGCTCTCTGCGGCCCTGCGGGACCGGTTCGGGGGCGAAGTACCGGGGCGACTGGAGGATCTCGTCACGCTGCCCGGTGTGGGCCGCAAGACGGCCAATGTGGTCCTCGGCAACGCCTTCGGTGTCCCCGGCATCACGGTCGACACGCACTTCGGCCGGCTGGTGCGCCGCTGGAAGTGGACCGAGCAGACCGACCCGGAGAAGGTCGAGGCGGAGATCTGCGCGATCTTCCCCAAGAGCGAGTGGACGATGCTGTCGCACCGGGTGGTCTTCCACGGCCGCCGGGTCTGCCACGCCCAGCGGCCGGCCTGCGGTGCCTGCGGCATCGCCCCGCTCTGCCCGGCGTACGGGGAGGGCGAGACGGACCCGGAGAAGGCGCGCAAGCTGCTGAAGTACGAAATGGGCGGCCAGCCGGGCCAGCGGCTGAACCCGCCGCCGGACTACCCGGGCCGCCCGGCGCCGCCGCTCGGCGCGAACGGCAAGGACGCCAGGAACGGCGCGAACGGCAAGGCCGGCAAGGCCGCCGCGGACCGCAAGGGCGGCGAGGACGCGGACTAGGTACGACCGGCGCGGCGCGCCCGGGCGCGACCGGGTACGGCGCGCCCAGGAACGAACGGGTACCCGGCGCGCGTTGGGGCCGGTACGGGACGTACCAGACGACGACAGGCAAGCACGACGGCAAGCACGACTGGCAAGCACGGCAAGCACGGCACGCACGGAGGCAGGGCGCCCATGACGCGGGGAACGCGGGGAACGCGGGACGAAAGCACCACCGGGGACGGGCCGGCCGTCACCACGCACGGCCTGCCCGCGTGGCTGGACCCCGTCGTCGAGGCCGCCCGGACCGTCCGGCCGCCCCAGCTCAGCCGGTTCCTGCCGCCCGCGGACGGCCGCGGGCGGCAGTCGGCCGTGCTGATCCTCTTCGGCGAGGGGGAGCGCGGGCCCGAGCTGCTGCTGATGGAGCGGGCGGGCTCGCTGCGCTCGCACGCAGGGCAGCCGTCCTTCCCCGGCGGCGCACTGGACCCGGAGGACGGTGATCCGCAGACCACCGGCCCGCTGCGCGCGGCGCTGCGCGAGGCCGAGGAGGAGACCGGGCTGGACCCGGCAGGCGTGCAGCTCTTCGGGGTGCTGCCCCGGCTCTACATCCCGGTGAGCGAGTTCGTCGTGACCCCGGTGCTCGGCTGGTGGCGCGAGCCCAGCCCGGTCGGCGCCGTGGACCCCGCCGAGACGGCCCGCGTCTTCACGGTTCCGGTGGCGGACCTCACGGATCCCGCCCACCGCGCCATGGCCGTGCATCCCAGCGGCCACCAGGGGCCGGCGTTCATGGTCGCTTCCGCCCTGGTCTGGGGTTTTACCGCCGGGGTGATCGACCGGCTGATCCACTTCGCCGGGTGGGAGCTGCCGTGGGACAGATCACGGCAGGTCCCGCTCGACTGGCGCTCGTGAGACGGTGGCCCACGTGAACGTGCTGGACTACCTGTTGCTGATCGCCGCCGTATGGTTCGCGATCGTCGGCTACCGCCAGGGGTTCGTCGTCGGCATCCTGTCGGTGATCGGCTTCCTCGGCGGCGGCCTCTTCGCCGTGTTCCTGCTCCCGCTGGTGTGGGGCTGGGTGACCGACGAGAACGCCCAGGTGTCCACCACGGTCGTGGTCATCGCCGTGGTCGTCGTGATCATCTGCGCCTCCGTCGGCCAGGCCTTCACCACCCACCTGGGCAGCCGGCTGCGCCGCCAGATCACGTGGTCGCCGGCGCGCGCGCTCGACGCGACCGGCGGCGCCCTGGTCCACGTCATGGCCATGCTGCTGGTGGCCTGGCTGATCGGTTCGGCACTGGCCGGCACGTCACTTCCCACCCTGGGCAAGGAGGTCCGGAACTCCAAGGTGCTGCTCGGCGTGTCGCGCGTCCTGCCCGAGGAGGCCAACACGTGGTTCTCGGACTTCAGTTCCGCCCTCGCGCAGAACGGCTTCCCGCAGGTCTTCACCCCCTTCTCCGACGAGCGCATCAACCAGGTCAAGGCGCCCGACCCGGCGCTCGCCGCCAGCCCGGTCGCCGAGCGCGCCAAGCAGTCCATCGTCAAGGTGGTCGGCACGGCACCCAGTTGCAGCAAGGTGCTGGAGGGCACCGGCTTCGTCTTCGCGCCCGGCAAGGTGATGACCAACGCCCACGTGGTGGGCGGGGTCAGCGAGCCCACCGTGCAGGTCGGCGGCGAGGGCAGGCTCTACGACGGCAAGGTCGTCCTCTACGACTGGGAGCGCGACATCGCGGTCCTGGACGTGCCCAAGCTGAAGGCGCCCGCGCTGGAGTTCACCGAGAGGGACGAGACCGGCGGCAACGACGCCATCGTGGCCGGCTTCCCGGAGAACGGCTCGTACGACGTCCGCGCGGCACGCGTGCGCAGCCGTATCGACGCCAACGGCCCGGACATCTACCACCGAGGCACCGTGCGCCGCGACGTGTACTCGCTGTACGCGACGGTCCGCCAGGGCAACTCCGGCGGCCCGCTGCTCACGCCCGACGGCAAGGTGTCCGGGGTCGTCTTCGCCAAGTCCCTGGACGACCCGAACACCGGCTACGCGCTGACGGTCGACGAGGTCCGAGACGACATCCGGATCGGCCGGACGGCGCAGGTGCGGGTCGGCACGGACGGCTGCGCCCTCTGACCTGCGGCGCCCTTTGACCTGCGGCGGCAGGCTGCCTGACCTGCGGCGGCTGGCCGCCTGACACGGGGCGCCGGCGGCCGACGTACGCCGCTACGTACGTGGATGACGCAGGCGGGCCGAGACCCAGCGGGCCCGGCGGCGCAGGATGCGGGGGATCCCGAGTCGGGGGTCGTGGCCTCGCCGGCCCGCCCTCTCGTGGGTGCCGGCCGGCGTGGCGGCCGAGCGGCCTTCGCGTGTGGAGTCACCGTAGTCGTGCGTCCAGCCCATACTTCGACGTCTGCCCGGTGCCCAAGGTCGGTAACCGCCTGGGGGACGGCCAATTGGCCTATGCGCCGGGCATGTGAGCGTTCGACGTCCGGACGGATGGCCGACGCGAAGACCCCGACAACGAGGCCTCCGCGTCCGGCGATCGTGCTGTCGGACCGGGCCCAGGGCCTGTCCGGCGGATCAGGGCCGGACAGGCCTAGCGGTCGGGCTCGGGGTCGCCGAGCCAGTTGAGGAGCTCGGTGGAGAACGCGACCGGGTCCTCCTCGTGCGGGAAGTGCCCGAGGCCGTCGAAGAGCCGCCAGCGGTAGGGGGCTTCGACGTACTCGCCCGATCCGGCGGCGCTGCGCGTGCGCATCACCGGGTCGAGCGAGCCGTGCAGGTGCAGTGTCGGGACGCGGACCGGCCGCTTCATCCGGCGGTTGAACTGCACGCCGTCCGGCCGGGCCATCGACCGCATCAGCCACCGGTACGGCTCGATCGAGCAGTGCGCGGTGGAGGGGATGCACATGGCCCGCCGGTAGACGGACAGCGCGTCCTCGCCGGCGGCCGCGGGGTTGTCGAGGTCCTCCTGCATACGCGGCCCCGACCACTCCCGGATCAGCTCGCCCACCAGCGCGCCGTCGTCGGCGACCAGCCGCCGCTCGGGGATCCAGGGCCGCTGGAAGCCCCAGATGTGCGAACCCGCCCGGGTCTGGGCGAAGTCCGACAGCATGGCGGCGCGCCAGCGGCGCGGATGCGGCATGGAGCAGACCGCCAGGCGGCGGACGAGCTTGGGCCGCATCACGGCCGCCGTCCAGGCCAGGTAGCCGCCCAGGTCGTGCCCGACGAGGGCGGCGTCCGGCTCGCCGAGGGAGCGGATGACCCCGGTGACGTCGAGGGCCAGGTTGGCCGGGTCGTAGCCGCGCGGGGTGCGGTCGCTGCCGCCGACCCCGCGCAGGTCCATCGCGACGGCCCGGTAGCCGGCGTCGGCGAGCGCGACCAGCTGGTGCCGCCAGGTCCACCAGAACTGGGGGAACCCGTGGAGCAGCAGGACCAGCGGGCCGTCGCCGAGCTCGGCGACGTGGAAGCGGGCGCCGTTGGCGGCCACGTCCCGGTGCGTCACCTCACGCCCGCCCGGGAGGTCGAGCCGTACCGCCGAGGTGGCGGTGGGAGGTGTGCCGGCATCCGGCGCGGTCGCTGTCATGAGGACGAGCGTGCCACACCCACCGCCTTGTCACTCAACGGCCGCGGGTGCGGCTTGACGGTGCTGACCACCGCAGCGGTCTGCTTGACGGAGGCGATGGTCATCTCCGGCGGCTTGACCTTCTTGAACTTGGCGACGGCGAGCATCGCGAGCAGGCCCGCCAGCAGCAGGAACGCCGAGCCCACGATCAGGAACGACCAGGCGAGGCCGAGCCCGAGGTTGTGGATGCCGTACGCCGCCGCGAAGCTCAGCACCGGCAGCGAGAACAGTGCTAGTACGCCGGCGACGGCGAACGCGGTGCCGCCGATGCCCACGCGCTTGACGTCCTGGCGGAGCTCCGCCTTGGCGAGGGCGATCTCGTCGTGCACCAGGGCGGACATCTCGGCGGTGGCCGAGGCGACCAGCTGGCCGAGTGTGCGCTCGGCTCCCTGCGCCCCTTGGTCCACTGCGCTCATCGCTCTCTCCCTTTGGTCGTCTTGGTCGTCTTGGCCGTCAGTGTCCTGTCGTCACTCAGATCATGCCGGACGGTCGCTCCCGTCGCGGGACCCGGCCGCTGCTTCGGCCTTGCGCCGGTGCTCGGCGGCCTTCTCCTCGTAGATCCTCGCCATCCGCAGGTGGTACTCCGGGTTCTGCTCCTCGTAGATGTCCGGGATGCCGTCGGCGTCCTCGTCGCGCTCCTCCTCGGCGGTCAGCGCGCGGTACTTGCGGTCCCGGAGCTTGAGCAGGACGCAGGCCAGGACCGCGGCGACGAGCGAGCCGATCAGGACCGCGGCCTTGATCTCCTCGGTGAGCACCGGGTCCTCGGTGAAGGCGAGTTCACCGATCAGCAGGGAGACGGTGAAGCCGATGCCGGCGAGCGAGGCGACGGCGAAGACGTCGGGCCAGGCGAGGTCCTCGCTGAGTTCGGCCTGGGTGAAGCGGGCGGCCAGCCAGGTGCCGCCGAAGATGCCGACCGCCTTGCCGACCACCAGACCGAGGACCACGCCGAGGGTCTCGGGGCGGCTGAAGACCTGCGCGATCGCCTCGTCGGAGAGGGAGACGCCCGCGGAGAACAGCGCGAACAGCGGTACGGCGAGGCCGGCCGACAGGGGCCGGACCAGGTGCTCGATGTGTTCGCCGGGCGACTGCTCCTCGCCCTCCTCGCGGTGGCAGCGCAGCATCAGGCCCATGGCGACGCCGGCGATGGTCGCGTGGACGCCGCTGTTGTACATCAGGGCCCAGACGACCACGGCGAGCGGGACGTAGACGTACCAGCCGCGCACGCCCTTGCGGAGCAGGAACCAGAACAGCACCAGGCCGACGAAGGCGCCGCCGAGCTGCGGGAAGCTGATCTCCTCGGTGAAGAAGACGGCGATGATGATGATCGCGAACAGGTCGTCCACGACGGCCAGGGTCAGCAGGAACGCGCGCAGGGCGGACGGCAGCGAGGTGCCGATGACCGCGAGGACGGCGAGCGCGAAGGCGATGTCGGTGGCGGTGGGGACCGCCCAGCCGGCCAGGGATCCGTCGCCGACGGTGTTGACCAGGGTGTAGACGAGGGCGGGCATGGCCATGCCGCAGACGGCGGCGATGACGGGGAGGGCCGCCGCCTTGGGGTCGCGCAGGTCGCCGGCGACCAGCTCGCGCTTGAGCTCGATGCCGGCGACGAAGAAGAAGACCGCGAGCAGGCCCTCGGAAGCCCAGTGCTGGAGCGAAAGGTTCAGGCCGAGGGCGGCGGGGCCGATGTGGAAGTCGCGGACGGCGACGTAGCTGGCGGTCAGCGGGGGAGTGTTCACCCAGATGAGGGCGGCTACGGCGGCCACGAGGAGGAGGATGCCGCCGACCGTCTCGGTGCGCAGGGCGTCGGCCACGAAGCGGCGCTCGGGGAGCGAGAGCCGGCCGAGCAGCTTGCGGCGGGAGCGGGGCGTGGCCACGGCGGGGGACCTCCGGGGTGGGTTGGACGGCATGGCGAAGCTCGTGCCGACCAGACTTCCCGGCGCACCCGTGCATATTTTTACGCTTTCACTACTTTACAGGGAGCGCGCGAGGGCATATCCGGCGATCTTCACCATAAACGCGAAAGGGGCATCCGGCGCGGTCGCGCCGGATGCCCCCTCCCGTGGAGACGGGTCGGTCCCGGTCCCACCGTGGAGACGGGTCGGTCCCCTGTGGGGACGGGTCGGTCCCCCGTGGGGACGGTCAGCCCTCCGCGTGGGGCCGGTCAGTCCTCGCCGGTCGCCGTCGGCAGCTTGGTCTGGATCAGGTCCATGACCGAGGAGTCGGTCAGCGTGGTGACGTCGCCCAGCTCGCGGTTCTCGGCCACGTCGCGCAGCAGCCGGCGCATGATCTTGCCGGAGCGGGTCTTGGGCAGCTCCGCGACCGGCAGGATCCGCTTGGGCTTGGCGATAGGGCCGAGGGTGGCGCCGACGTGGTTGCGCAGCTCCGCGACCAGGCCGTCGTGCTCGGAGGCGGTCCCGCGCAGGATCACGAACGCCACGATCGCCTGGCCGGTGGTCTCGTCCGCGGCGCCGACGACGGCCGCCTCGGCGACCGACGGGTGCGAGACCAGTGCCGACTCGACCTCGGTGGTCGAGATGTTGTGGCCGGACACCAGCATCACGTCGTCCACCCGGCCCAGCAGCCAGATGTCGCCGTCCTCGTCCTTCTTGGCGCCGTCGCCGGCGAAGTACTTGCTGTCGAAGCGCGACCAGTAGGTGTCGATGAAGCGCTGGTCGTCGCCCCAGATGGTGCGCAGCATCGACGGCCACGGCTCGGTCAGGACCAGGTAGCCGCCTCCGCCGTTCGGGACCTCCTGCGCCTCGTCGTCGACGACGGTGGCGCAGATGCCGGGCAGCGGGCGCTGGGCGGAGCCGGGCTTGGTCTCCGTGACGCCGGGCAGCGGCGAGATCATCATGGCGCCGGTCTCGGTCTGCCACCAGGTGTCCACGATCGGGCAGCGGTCGCCGCCGATGTGCTTGCGGTACCAGACCCAGGCCTCGGGGTTGATCGGCTCGCCGACCGAGCCCAGCACGCGCAGCGACGACAGGTCGAACTTGGCGGGGATGTCGTCGCCCCACTTCATGAACGTACGGATGGCGGTGGGCGCCGTGTAGAGGATCGTGACGCCGTACTTCTGCACGACCTCCCAGAACCGGCCCTGGTGCGGGGTGTCCGGGGTGCCCTCGTACATGACCTGCGTGGCGCCGTTGGCGAGCGGGCCGTAGACGATGTACGAGTGCCCGGTGACCCAGCCGATGTCGGCGGTGCACCAGAAGACGTCGCTCTCGGGCTTGAGGTCGAACACCGCGTGGTGGGTGTACGCGGCCTGCGTGAGGTATCCGCCCGAGGTGTGCAGGATGCCCTTGGGCTTACCCGTCGTGCCCGAGGTGTAGAGGATGAAGAGCGGGTGCTCCGCCTCGAAGGCCTCCGGCGTGTGCTCCTTCGACTGGCGGCCGACCAGCTCGTGCCACCAGACGTCGCGGCCGGCGGTGAAGGGGGTCTCCTGGCCGGTGCGCTGCACCACCAGCACGTTCTTGACCTGCGGGCACTTGGCGACGGCCTCGTCGATGGCCGGCTTGAGCGCGGAGGGCTTGCCGCGGCGGTAGCCGCCGTCGGCGGTGATGACCAGCTTGGCGTCGGCGTCCTGGATGCGGGAGGCGACGGCGTCGGCGGAGAAACCGCCGAAGACCACGGAGTGGGCGGCGCCGACCCGGGCGCACGCGAGCATCGCGACGACGGCCTCGGGGATCATCGGCAGGTAGACGGCGACCCGGTCGCCGGCCTGGACGCCCAGCTCGGCCAGGGCGTTGGCGGCCTTGGAGACCTCGTCCTTCAGCTCGGCGTACGTGATTGCGCGGCCGTCGCCGGGCTCGCCCTCGAAGTGGATCGCGACGCGGTCGCCGAGGCCGGCCTCGACGTGGCGGTCGACGCAGTTGTAGGCGACGTTCAGCTTGCCGTCCGCGAACCACTTCGCGAAGGGCGGGTTGGACCAGTCGAGCGTCTCGGTCGGCTCGGTGGCCCAGGTCAGCCGCCGGGCCTGCGCGGCCCAGAAGCCCAGCCTGTCGGCGTCCGCCTCCTCGTAGGCGCGTGCCGTGACGTTCGCGGCGGCGGCCAGATCGGCGGGCGGTGCGAACCGCCGCTCCTCCTTGAGCAGGTTCGCCAGGCTTTCGTTGCTCACCGACATCTCCCTTTCCCAGGGTGTCCGTTGTGTCCCCGGGCATAGCTCATCAGCAGACCGGCCAGGTGGCAAGGCCTTGTCCCGAAATTGGTGTAGACCTATAGAGGATCGGCCGGGGCGGTCCCTCCCCACTGCAGGGTGCGGGAAGGGGCCGTACGTATCCACGGTTTCGACGGCGTGTCGGTTCACCGGGCGTCCCACCGGGAGCCCCACCGGGCGTCCCATCGGGATCCTCGCCGGAAGTCCCTGGTCGGCGGGGTGTCACGGGTGCCACCGGGAGGGAGGGCCCGGGCCTCACAGGGAGACCCGGACCGGCGGCCGCACGGTGTCGAAGACGCGGGGGTCGAAGTGGTCCTCCCCTCCGGTCAGCAGGTACGCCTGGGCCTCGCCGACGTGGAAGTACATGCCGTGCAGCTCCAGGGTGCCCTCGGAGAGCCGGCGGGCCACCGAGTCGTGCGCCCGCAGGTGCTCCAGCTGCTGCACCACGTTGGTCAGGCACAACTGCTCCACCGCGTCGGCCGGGAGCCGGCCCGCGATCCGCGCCCAGGGGTGGTGGCGGCTGGCCATCCGCTCCAGGCTCGGCCGGCCGTGCTGCAGCCAGCGGCGCAGGGGGGTCGTCGGCTCGTGGGACTTTCCGGGGTCCCCGGGCTCGGTGGGGTCGCCGGAGGTGTTCAGCAGAGCCTGCATCGCCCCGCAGCCCGAGTGGCCGCACACCGTGATGCTGTCCACCTCCAGCACGTCCACGGCGTACTCGATGGCCGCGGCGACCGAGTCGTCCCCGGACTCCGCGCCCGGCAGCGGGACGAGGTTCCCCACGTTGCGCACGGTGAACAGGTCCCCGGGGCCGCTGGCGGTGATCATGCTGGTGACCAGCCGGGAGTCCGCACAGGTCAGGAACAGCTGCGCCGGGCTCTGGCCCTCGCGCGCCAGCCGGGCCAGCTCGTCCCGGACGTGCGGGGCCGTGTCGCGCTGGAATGCGGTGATCCCGCTGGCCAGCTGACCGGCGCCGCGGCGCGGGGCGGCCGTCGCCGCGAGGGAGCGGTGGTCGCAGTGGTTGGCCCAGGGGGTCCATGGCCGGCAGCACTGGTGGCCGCGCTGGCCGCCGCGTCCGTGCTGAACCCGCGGCGCGGGCTGCTTCCCCTGCCCGGAAGGCGCGTCCTGTGCGTCCTGCGTGTGCTGTGCGTGCTGTCCGTGCTGCGCGTCCTGCGCGTCCCACAAGTCCCGCCTGTCCCGTCCGGCCTCCCTGTCCCGCCCGTCCCGCACGCTTCGTGCATCCCGCCCGTCCCACGCAGCCCGCCGATGCTGCCCATCCCACCCATCCCATCCGTCCCACCCGTCCCGCCAGGCCTGCCGGGTCTCGGCGAGCCGGGCGTCCTGCGCGCGCAAGGCGTCCCCGGCCGGTCCGGCCGGATCGGCGGTCGTGGCGGGGTCGGCGGTCGAGTCCGGCTCGGCGGTCGCGGCCGGGGTGCGGCCGGTGACTTCCACCGAGCCGCCGTGCGCCCGGTGGGAGTCCTGCCAGTCGTGGAGGGTCTCGTACGCGGCGTGGTCCATGAACGAGCCGTCCAGCTCGATCACCGCGTGGCCCCGGTGCGGCACCAGGGCCAGGACCCGGCTGAGCCGGGGTACCGCGAGGAACGTCAACTGCCCGCGCGCCCGCACCCGGTGGACGCCGTCGGCCGCCTCCAGCGTGATCCGGGTCCGGGTCAGCCGGTACAGCGCGACGGCCACCGCCACGGCGATGCCGATGGCGACGCCCTCCAGCACCCCGCCGAAGACCACGCCCGTGAGCGTCGCGGCGTAGACGAGGATCTCCCGGTGCCGGGTGACGGTGCGCATGTGCGTGATGCTGACCATCTGCACGCCCACGGCCATCACCAGCGCGGCGAGGGCCGCCAGCGGGATCAGGTCCAGGACGGGTACGAGCACCGCGGCCGCGAGCACCACCCAGCAGCCGTGCAGGACCGACGAGGTCCGGCTGACCGCGCCGGACTTGACGTTCGCCACGCTGCGGACCGCCACGCCCGTGACGGGCAGGCCGCCGAGCGCGCCGGAGACGATGTTGGCCCCGCCCTGCCCGCGAAGCTCCTTGTCGAGGTCGGCCCGCGGCGGACGGTCGACCGTGTCCCGGCCGGAGGCGATCAGCTTGTCGGTGGCCACCGCCGAGAGCAGCGACTCGACGCTGCCCACCAGGGTGATGGTCAGCACCGCGGCCACGATCCCCAGGAGCGGGCCCTGGGGCAGTTCGGGCAGTGCGTGGCTGCGCCAGGACGGCAGGTCCACCCGGGGCAGGGAGAGCCCGGCCGCCGCCGCGAAGGCGGTGGCCGAGGCCACGGCGGCCAGCGCGGCCGGGACCTTGCGCAGGGCGGCTCCGGCCCGCCCGGGCAGCCGCGGCCAGGCGAGCAGCACCCCGAGGACGAGGGCGCTGACGGCGAGGGCTGCGGGGTGGAGGTCGGCCAACTGCTGGGGCAGTCCGAGGACGTTGGCCACGGCGGAGCTCTGCGGGGTGCCGCCGAGCACGATGTGCAGCTGGGCGAGGGCGATCGTCACGCCGATGCCGCCGAGCATGCCGTGCACCACGGCGGGGCTCACCATCAGTGCGGACCGGGCCGTGCGCAGCAGGGCGAGGCCGAGCTGACAGAAGCCGGCCAGCACCGTGATGGCGCAGGTGGTGCGCCAGCCGTAGTGCTGGATCAACTCGGCGGTGACGACGGTGAGTCCGGCGGCGGGCCCGCCCACCTGGGGGGGGGGCCCCCCGAGACGGCCGGGGACGACTCCGCCCGGCGCCGCGGGCACCCGGCCGGGCCGCCGGGGGGGGCCGGTGGGCCGGGGGGTGGCCAGGGGGAGCGGCCAGGGGATCAAGGAGACCGGGGTGGGGGCGGTGCAGGATGGGGGGGAGGGGGGGGTGTGGTGGGGCATGTGGCGGCTTCTTTGGG
>NZ_WTFF01000149.1 GCF_019400985.1 Streptomyces bambusae | reverse complement strand
CGTCGCGACCCAGGCGTGTGATACAGAGCCACACCCCCCACCGCACACCCCCCCCCCCCGGCGAGTTTCCCCCGCCCCGCCCCGAGCCCGTGCCGCCCCCGGCGGCCCGCCGCGCGGCGGGGTAGCTACGCTTGACGTCATGGACTACGTATCCGCGCTCGTGCCCCCGTTCGTGATGGCCGCGTTCTTCATCGCTCTCGTCGTGACGATCGTGAAGAGCCAGGGCGGCGCCAACAAGGGCAAGGAGGACGCGGCCGTCGACGCCGCGCTCGCCCGGGCCGAGGGCGGCCAGCAGGCCAAGGAGTAGCAGGTCGGGCGCACCCCCGTCGGGGGGTGCGCCCGATTTTGTTGTTGCGTCCCGACCCGATGGCCGGGAAATTCAGGACATCCCGCACTATCGTGCTGTTGTGCCTCGCCCCTTGGGAGAACTCGAAGACGCGGTCATGACGCGGGTGTGGCAGTGGAACCGCCCGGTCACCGTCCGCGAAGTGCTGGAAGACCTCCAGCAGGAACGGTCCATCGCATACACCACGGTCATGACCGTGTTGGACAATCTTCATCAGAAGGGCTGGGTCCGCCGGGAGGCCGAAGGACGCGCCTATCGGTATACCGCGGTCTCCACGCGCGCCGCCTACTCGGCCGCACTGATGAACGAAGCCTGGTCCACCAGTGACAACCCCGCGGCCGCTCTCGTCGCCTTCTTCGGGATGATGTCGCCGGAACAGCGCGAGTCGTTGCGGGACGCCGTACGGATCGTGCAGCACGACGAGGAGGAGCCCCCCTCCGAGCCTCCCGCCGAGCCCCCCGCCGAAGGGCACTCCGGCGGTGAGCCGCCCGCGGCGGGGCGATAGCGTCCGGGCATGGCAGACGATTCGCAGGCCCCGGCGTCCGGTGCAGATGCAAAAGCAGTGACGATCCGCCGTGCGCGCACCGGGGATGTCCCCGCACTGCGCCGGCTGCTGGACCAGTACGTGCAGCAGCGGATCCTGCTCGACAAAGCGCCGGTGACCCTTTACGAGGACATCCAGGAGTTCTGGGTCGCGGAACGGGACTCCGACGGGCGCGTGGTCGGCTGCGGGGCCCTTCACGTGATGTGGGAAGACCTCGCCGAGGTACGCACTCTCGCCGTCGACCGGGAGTTGCGGGGGGCCGGCGCGGGCCACAAGCTGCTCGGCCGGTTGTTGGAGACCGCGCGGGAGCTGGGCGTGCGGCGGGTATTCTGCCTGACCTTCGAAGTCGACTTCTTCGCCAGGCACGGCTTCGTCGAGATCGGGGAGACCCCGGTCGGGACCGATGTCTACACCGAGCTCCTGCGTTCCTATGACGAGGGCGTCGCCGAGTTCCTGGGTCTCGAACGAGTGAAGCCGAACACCTTGGGCAACAGCCGGATGCTTCTGCACCTGTGATCCGGCAGGCGCGGCTTTTCCCGGGCTCCGCCCCCCTGTGGCCTATGTCCGAATCGCGTACGTTTCCCGCCCTGTTCTGCCCCCGAACCTCTCCCGGGGGGTTTGTGTTTTTCCGGCAAAAGCGGTTTCCTTTCCGCGTACTGCATTTTCGATGAAAGGAAATCCGGTGGCACAGAAGGTTCAGGTCCTTCTTGTCGACGACCTCGACGGTGGCGAGGCGGACGAGACCGTGACGTTCGCGCTGGATGGCAAGACCTACGAGATCGACCTCACCACCGCCAACGCGGAAACGCTCCGCGGCCTGCTCGAGCCGTACACCAAGGGCGGACGCCGCACCGGTGGCCGGGCCGCCTCCGGCCGCGCCAAGGGCCGCGCCGCGTCGTCCGGCAACCCGGACACCGCCGAGATCCGCGCGTGGGCCAAGGCCCAGGGCATGAACGTCAACGACCGCGGCCGCGTCCCGGCCGAGATCCGCGAGGCCTACGAGAACGCCAAGGGCTGACCGGCGACGCCCTGGGGGGCCCTGCGCCCCAGCCGGGCGCGGTGGCACTCCGTCGCCGCCGCGCCGACCAGGCGCACCAGATCGGGCCCGGCGGCGGGCCCGCCGCCCCGTCCGCACGCGGACAGGGCGGGCAGGGCGGGCAGTCCCGCCCCGCATTCCGGACCGGGGGGCCGCAGCCACACGGCGGCCCCCCAAGGACTTTCCACGGGACCTCCCGCAGGACTCCCCGCAGGACCCCCCGCAGGACTTCTTCGCCAGGGGCCGCCGGACGCCGCGTGGCAGACTTGACCCGGAGGTACCGGCGCGGCGATCCGCCCGCCCTCACCCAGGGCGGCCAGATCCAGGGCGACCCCGCCCCATTCCAGCCAGTCGAGCAGGCCGTCCAGCTCCGCTGCGCTCCCCGCGGCCACCAGAAAGTGCATCCTGCGCCCCGAACGGGCCACCGGACCGGTGGCGACGGGCCGCCGCAGCAGCCGCAGCCCGGCGTCGGCCGGCACGTCCAGCACGTCGAAACGCGTCCCGGTCAGCAACTGGACCGGGGGACCGCCGGCCACCGGCCAGCCGAGCACCCGCTCGTACCAGCGGCCGTACTCGTCGTGATCGGGTCCGGTCCCGGATCCGGTCGCGGGTCCGGTCCCGGTCTCGGGAGCGACCCGGGGCAGCGGCACGGTGTGGGCCATGTCCGCACCAACTGCCGCCCGAGGGGTGTGGTTACGCACCGCGCCCGGCGCCTCCACGCAACGTGAAGACCTGAGATGCGCGGAATGAGGGATTCGAGGCGCAAGCTTGTTCGCCCTTAGCGGAGGCGGCCGGTGCACAGGGCATGGAGTGTCGGTCCCCAGGGGTAAGACATTCCTAGTGGATCGGGGCGACACGCGGTTTTGACCGGTCCCGTTCGCCATCGGCGTACACGTGTGACGGGTATCTGCCTGGCCTGCGGGAACATCGTCTCCCACTATCGAGTTGGAGCAGTTGTCGGCTGTTCAGGCCGGTTTTTCCTCACCGACGTGGGGTGAGCCGCGGCGGATGTCGGCAGTTGGAATGAGCTGTCCCGTCCCGCGGGACTAGCATGCGGAAGGACAGGGCGGGGACCGACCCCGAACTGCCCGACCGCTCTGAGGAGCGAATAACGATGTTCGAGAGGTTCACCGACCGCGCGCGGCGGGTTGTCGTCCTGGCTCAGGAAGAAGCCCGGATGCTCAACCACAACTACATCGGCACCGAGCACATCCTCCTGGGTCTGATCCACGAGGGTGAGGGTGTCGCCGCTAAGGCCCTGGAGAGCCTCGGGATTTCGCTCGAGGCTGTTCGCCAGCAGGTCGAGGAGATCATCGGCCAGGGCCAGCAGGCCCCGTCCGGCCACATCCCCTTCACCCCGCGGGCGAAGAAGGTCCTGGAGCTCTCGCTCCGCGAGGCCCTCCAGCTCGGCCACAACTACATCGGCACCGAGCACATCCTGCTCGGCCTGATCCGCGAGGGCGAGGGCGTCGCGGCCCAGGTCCTCGTGAAGCTGGGCGCCGATCTCAACCGTGTCCGGCAGCAGGTCATCCAGCTGCTCTCCGGCTACTCCGGAGGCGGCAAGGAAGCGGCCACGGCAGGCGGCCCGGCCGAGGGTTCCCCCTCGACCTCGCTCGTCCTGGACCAGTTCGGCCGCAACCTCACCCAGGCGGCCCGCGAATCCAAGCTCGACCCGGTCATCGGGCGCGAGAAGGAGATCGAGCGGGTCATGCAGGTGCTGTCCCGCCGTACCAAGAACAACCCGGTCCTCATCGGCGAGCCCGGCGTCGGCAAGACGGCGGTCGTCGAGGGCCTGGCCCAGGCCATCGTCAAGGGCGAGGTGCCCGAGACCCTCAAGGACAAGCACCTCTACACCCTGGACCTCGGCGCGCTCGTCGCCGGCTCCCGCTACCGCGGTGACTTCGAGGAGCGCCTGAAGAAGGTCCTCAAGGAGATCCGCACCCGCGGCGACATCATCCTGTTCATCGACGAGCTCCACACACTCGTCGGTGCGGGCGCCGCCGAGGGCGCCATCGACGCGGCCTCGATCCTGAAGCCGATGCTGGCCCGCGGTGAGCTCCAGACCATCGGTGCCACCACGCTCGACGAGTACCGCAAGCACCTGGAGAAGGACGCGGCCCTGGAGCGCCGCTTCCAGCCCATCCAGGTCGCCGAGCCGTCCCTGCCGCACACCATCGAGATCCTCAAGGGTCTGCGCGACCGGTACGAGGCCCACCACCGTGTCTCCATCACGGACGAGGCCCTCGTCCAGGCGGCCACCCTGGCCGACCGGTACATCTCGGACCGCTTCCTGCCGGACAAGGCGATCGACCTGATCGACGAGGCCGGCTCCCGGATGCGCATCCGCCGGATGACCGCGCCGCCGGACCTCCGCGAGTTCGACGAGAAGATCGCGGCCGTGCGCCGGGACAAGGAGTCGGCGATCGACTCCCAGGACTTCGAGAAGGCGGCCTCCCTCCGCGACAAGGAGAAGCAGCTCCTCGCCGCGAAGGCCAAGCGCGAGAAGGAGTGGAAGGCCGGCGACATGGACGTCGTCGCCGAGGTCGACGGCGAGCTGATCGCCGAGGTCCTCGCGACCGCGACCGGCATTCCCGTCTTCAAGCTGACCGAGGAGGAGTCCTCGCGCCTGCTGCGCATGGAGGACGAGCTCCACAAGCGCGTCATCGGCCAGAAGGACGCCATCAAGGCCCTTTCCCAGGCGATCCGCCGTACGCGGGCCGGCCTGAAGGACCCGAAGCGCCCCGGTGGCTCGTTCATCTTCGCCGGCCCGTCCGGTGTCGGTAAGACCGAGCTCTCCAAGACGCTCGCCGAATTCCTCTTCGGCGACGAGGACGCGCTGATCTCCCTCGACATGTCGGAGTTCAGCGAGAAGCACACGGTTTCCCGCCTCTTCGGTTCGCCCCCCGGCTACGTGGGCTACGAAGAGGGCGGCCAGCTCACCGAGAAGGTGCGCCGCAAGCCGTTCTCCGTCGTCCTCTTCGACGAGGTCGAGAAGGCCCACCCGGATATCTTCAATTCCCTTCTCCAGATCCTGGAGGACGGTCGCCTGACCGACTCCCAGGGCCGGGTCGTGGACTTCAAGAACACGGTCATCATCATGACGACCAACCTGGGTACGCGGGACATCTCGAAGGGCTTCAACCTGGGCTTCGCCGCCCAGGGCGACGTCAAGACCGGGTACGACCGGATGAAGGCGAAGGTCAACGAGGAGCTGAAGCAGCACTTCCGCCCCGAGTTCCTCAACCGTGTCGACGACACGGTCGTCTTCCACCAGCTCAGCCAGGAAGACATCATCCAGATCGTCGACCTGATGATCGCCAAGGTGGACGAGCGCCTCAAGGACCGCGACATGGGCATCGAGCTCAGCGGCGAGGCCAAGCTCCTGCTGGCCAAGCACGGCTACGACCCGATCATGGGTGCGCGTCCGCTGCGCCGCACGATCCAGCGCGAGATCGAGGACATGCTCTCCGAGAAGATCCTCTTCGGCGAGCTGCGCCCCGGCCACATCGTGGTCGTCGGCACGGAGGGTGAGGGCGACAACGCCAAGTTCACCTTCCGCGGCGAGGAGAAGTCCGCCCTGCCGGACGTGCCCCCGATCGAGGCGACCGGGCCGGGCCCGGACCTCAGCAAGGGCGCGTAAGGCGTACAGCGGCCCTGAGTGACACGGGGCGGCCCCGGGACCTGCACGGTCCCGGGGCCGCCCCGTTTCTGCGTCCGGGCGGGCAGCCGGGGAGGCTCAGATGTCGTAGACCTGGGGCATCATCTGCAGCTGGGCGTGGGGGAAGGCACGCGTGAGCTTCTCCTCGACCCGGGGGTCGATGTCCTCCTCCTCGTAGTGCACCAGGGCCTTGAGGGAGGGCAGGCGCACGTGGTCGGCGAGGTCGTCCAGCACCTCGACACTGACCGTCAGCTCCTCCAGCCGCTCCAGCCGGTTCAGTTCCGCCCAGTCCTGCGGACCCGAGGGGCGCCAGCGGTACCCGAGCGCGAGCCGGAGCAGCGACCGCTGCCGGCCGAGGCCGGCGAGCGGCGGCGCCGGCTCGATGTCCAGGTCCTCCAGCCGCGCGTCCGGATGCAGGTCGGCGAAGGACCAGTCGGCCACCTGGCCACCGATCCGGAGCGTGCGCAGGCGGGGCCAGCTCGCGACCACCCGGCCCAGTCGGACGGGCTGGCGGTGCAGACTCATGGACACCTGCTCGACCGGCAGGCCGGTCAGCCCCACCAGGGCGTCCAGATCCTCCACGTCCTCCAGACCCAGCCAGGTGTTCATCCGCAGGGTCCGCAGGGTGGTGCAGTCGCGCAGCTCGACCATGCCCACACGGGGAAGGGCGTGGAGGACCAGCTCTTCCACCGGGTACCTCCCCGCGAAGGCGGTCAGCCGCGACGAGCTGACCGGACCGCTGATCCACAGGATCGGCGGGGGTGCGAAGACCGGCAGGGCGGCGAGCTCGGCACCGGAGGTCAGCTTCAGCCGGTCCGGAGGCGGGTCGATCCTGCCCAGCACCTCATTGGCGAACCGTACGGTCTCGAACCGCGGCCACAGCTCGGTCAGGTGGTCCCGCACCCGCTCCAAGGGGTGGTCGCAGTACCGGGACAGGAAGTCGATCGCCGCGTCGGAGCCGGTGCCGCCTGCGGTGACCAGCGCCATGAGGGCCGTCTCCTCGTCAGGGGCCTGGGCCGGATCCGGCAGCAGGTCCAGCACCAGCGGTCCGGCGGCCTCGCCGAGCCGCCGCCCCGCCTCGTAGTCGGCCGGCGGCCACAGGTCCGCCATGGCCGCGGTCGCCTCCTCCCGCAGCTCCGGGTCGAGCTCCGCCGCGTACTCCAGGGAGGCCACGGCGAGCAGGGTGGAGCGCGGGGTGGGCTGGTCCAGCAGGGCCCGGATGATCTCGGCGCGCTCGCGTGGGCGGCCCTGGGCGACCGCCATCTTCACGACGTCCTCCCACTGGTCGTCGTCGGCGTGCAGGGCCAGCTCCCCGGTGCTGCCCTCGTCCAGGGCCATCCGGGCGCCCAGGAAGTCCTGGAAGGTGCGGTGCACGAACTCCACCGTGTCCTCGGTCGGCGCCCGCAGCAGGCCCGTGCGCTCCAGGAAGTGGGTGTGGACGGCCTCGGCGCCGCCCAGGACGCGCTGCGCCTCCGGCACGGCGGGCAGGGCGTTCGCGATCAGGCGCACGGCGTGGTCCCGGGCCATCTCGGTCCGGCCGTTGCGGATCAGCCAGTACGCGAGCCGCTGGAGCAGCTGGAGCTGGGGCTCGTCGCCGAGCTCCGGCAGGCGCAGCCGCCGCTCCTTGTCGCGGCGGTGCAGCAGCATCGACAGGGCGGCCGTGTACAGCTCCTTGCGGCCGGAGGGCAGGAAGCCGCGCCGTTCCCGGTGCAGGGCGCAGATCAGTCCGCACAGGAGGGGGTTGGTGGCCAGCCGGGCGAGCTCGGGCTTGGTGCGGACGGCCTGGCGCAGCTGGTCGCGCAGGACCGTCAGCTCGGGGTCCGCACCGGCTGCCGCGTGCCAGCGGTCGATGAACGTCGCCACGTGGTCCCGGCTCATGGGGGCGAGGGCCAGCTCCGCGAAGTGCTCCTCGCGCAGCCAGTCCGGCCGGACGGCCGAGGGCCGGGAGGTGACCAGCCAGGCGTTGTCGGGGTAGGCGGTGATCAGCTCGGCCAGCCAGGCGCGGGCACCGGCCCGCTCGGCCTCCGGGATCTCGTCGATCCCGTCGACCAGCAGCAGGGCCTGGCCGTCGCGCAGTACCCGGGCCTCCCAGCCGTCGGGCTCGCTGCCGGCGAGCGCGGAGCCGGCGGCCTCCAGGAAGCCGCCGGGGGCGGGCAGCCGCTCGCCGTGGCGCGTGAGGGTGCGCAGCGGCAGGACGAACGGGACCAGTCCCGCGGCCTCGCGGGCAGCCGTCACGGCCAGGTGCTGGATGAGGGTGGTCTTGCCGGAGCCGGCTTCGCCGCGCAGCAGGAAGCGCCCTCGGCGGTGCTCGCCCACCCCCAGCTCCAGCGCAAGGCCTGCCCACAGTTGGCGCCGCACGTTACGCCTGGGCCGTCCCATGTCCGGCCCACGGCCCTCCGGCGCACCCGCCAGTTCCAGGCTCACGTACGCCGTGTCCAGCGGCCACGTCGCCGTGCCCGGCTCCAGGTCCAGCCCGTAGATCGTGACGGTGCTGTGGCGCCGGGCGACGTACGCGCGGTACTCGTCCTCGAATGCCGCGTCGCGCCCGTCCTGCCGGGGCACCCGGCGCAGCACCTCGTCCACCTTGGCCTCCGAGCGGGCGCCCCGCCGGGACTGCTCGACGAGCGTGGCCGGGACGAAGGTGGAGCGCTGGGTGAAGAAGTGCAGGATCTGCTCGCAGGCCGTGTGCAGCAGCCGGGCGTGGAAGAGCTCGGCGTCCTCGGACAGGCCCAGGTACGGCGCCTTGGCGCGTAAGGCCGCGGCGAAGCCGGCCGGGCCCAGGGCGACCGCCTGGACGTCGGTCATGTCGAGGTCGCCCAGTGCGTGCAGGCTCGCCCCCAGGGCGGTGGCGACCCCGGCCTCCTCGCCCTGCGGCAACGGCCGCTCGCCGGGCGCGGCCAGGGCCCGGGCGACCAGCTTGGCGGCGAGTCTGTCGAGGTCGGAGCGGTCGAGGGCGCGTTTTTCGCGCCAGGAGACGTACGCGGACAGGCGGATCGGGTCGGCCACCGCCCCCGCCCCGTCGCCCTCCGTCCGGAACAGCTTCCTGATCAGCGGCGTCATCGCGCTCGACGCCAGCCGTACCCCCACCACCGATGCGTCCACGACGCGTGAGCGTAGCGATGGTTGCGGGACTTTGGTCCTGAAACAGTGACAAGCCGCACGGAACAAAACGGACCTACGAGGTGAATTCGTAGATCATCGGGGCATCCCGGCGGGGGTGTCGCCGCAGGAAGAGGGCGTCAACGGGGTACGCCACACTGCCGCTCGCTACGAGCTTGGGTAGTAATGGGGAGGTTTGGGGGTTCCGTGCCGAAAGGGTTACCAATGAGAGCCGCCACCGGCCCCGCCGCGATCGGCACCTGCCCCCAGCCCCGTCCCCGGAGGATTCCGTATGTCTGCGAAGAGCGTCCGTACCCGCCGTGTCCGCACCACCGTCGTCGCCACCGCTGTCGGTGCCGCGCTGGCGCTGGGAGCCACCGGGACCGCCTTCGCCGACGCGAACCCCACCACCGTGACCGGCACCGCCGACCTCGTCGCCGCCCAGGCCGCCGTCGCCGCCGAGAAGGCTGAGAAGGCCGAGAAGGCCGAGAAGAAGGCGGAGGCCGAGAAGAAGGCCGCGCAGGCGACCAAGGCCGCCTGGAAGGCGCCGCTCGCCTCGTACACGCTCTCCGCCACCTACGGCAAGGGCGGCAACCTGTGGGCGCGCAAGCACTCCGGCCAGGACTTCGCCGTCCCGGTCGGCACCCCGGTCAAGGCCGTGGCCGCCGGTACCGTCGTCAAGGCCGGCCCGAACGGCGGCGGCGACGGCCCCGCGTACGGCAACGCCATCGTGGTCAAGCACGCGAACAACACGTACTCCCAGTACGCCCACCTGTCGCGGATCCTGGTGAAGACCGGCCAGAAGGTCACCGCGGGCCAGCAGATCGCCCTGTCCGGCAACACCGGCAACTCGACCGGCCCGCACCTGCACTTCGAGATCCGCACCACCCCGAACTACGGCTCCGCCGTCAACCCGGTGGCCTTCCTGCGCAACGCCGGCGTCACTCTCTGACGGCAGGGGCCCCGGCAGGGCCCCGGCTCAGATCAGCCAGGCGTGGGTCGGCTTGCCCAGCTTGTCGAGCTTGCCGGAGTCGAGGATCGCCACCTGGTCCGGGGCCAGCGCCTTGTCCCAGAAGCGGATCCGGTCCAGCGAGCCGACCCAGGAACCGCTCCAGATCCCGTGGTGGCGCGCCCGGCCCAGCTGCAGCGGGCCCGGGCCGGCCCAGATCCCGGGCACCTGCGCCTGGCCGGCCGGCTTGTCGTTCACGTAGAGGGTGATCGTCTTGGTGCCGGCGTCGTACGTGCCGGTCAGCTGGGTCCACTTCTTCTCCGGGTCGGCGCCCGCGTCCGCGACCACCTGCTGGGCGGTGGCGGCCGCGCCCTTGTCCCCGGTCTGCACCCGGAACACCCAGGTCTTCTTGCCGTTCGCCGCCTCGAAGCCCAGCTCGTACGAGAACGAGGCGCCGTCGCCCTGGCTGATCGCCATCCGCGAGCCGTTGTCGACCACCGTGTAGACGCGGGTGGTGATCGTGAAGCTCTTGGTCACGTCGATGGCCGGCTCCGCGCCCTGCGCGTACGAGTCCGGGCCGCCCTTCAAGCGGAGCTCGTCGCGCGTCCCCATCTTGGCCAGCTCCACGCCCGACGCCATCGCCAGGTGCACCGGCGGGCCGGCGTTGCCGCGGTCGCGCAGCAGGTTCGGCTCGTTCGCCACCGTCGGCGAGGTGTCCTCGGACTCCGACGGTGCGGGGGAGGGCGAGCCCGAGGCGGTCACGTTCGGCTTGTCCTGCCCCTTCGGGTCGTCCGAGAGGACGTTGCCGAACAGCAGGAAGCCCCCCACCGCCGCGAGCACCACGGCCACCGCCGAACCGCTGATGACCATCATCTTGCGGCGCGAGCGGCGGGACTCGTTGTCGTCCGCCATCGCCTGCCAGTCCGGCTGCGGGGACGGGGTGAACCCGGCCGGTTCCGGCTGCGCGCCGAACGGGCCGAAGGCGCCGGGAGCCGGCTGCTGCTGGAACGGGCCCGGCTGCCCCGCCTGCGGGTAGCCGTAGCCGCCGCCGGGTGCCTGCCCCTGCGGGTAGCCGTAGCCGGCGTTCTGCTCGGGGGTGTGGGGGCGATCCGTGCCGTCAGTCATGCCACGGATGCTAAGACATCCCTCCCGCCGTGCGAACGGCCCCGGTACCCGCAAGCGCAATCCCGGCCCGGGCCGCAGGCAGGTTCCTACCTATGCCCGCCCCGAAAAGCCGCGCCGCTAAGGTAGTTGCACCACCGGGAAGCTCCCCGTGGCCGTCGGAGCGTGCTCCGGGAGCCACAGCACCGCCACCGCGCCCGCGGCCGCACCCTCGCGGTCGGTCCCGCCCGGGGCGGCCACGTTGCGGAACGTCAACCGGGCGCCCAGCACCCGGGCCTGGCCCTCGGCGATCGTCAGGCCCAGGCCGTGGCCCACGCCCGCGCGGTCCGTGGAGCCCGTACGGAAACGGCTGGGACCCTCGCGCAGCAGTGCCTCGGGGAAGCCCGGCCCGTGGTCGCGGACCCGCACGACCCGGCCCTCGACATCGACCTGGACTGGCGACTTGCCGTACCGGGCGGCGTTGGCGAGCAGGTTGCCCAGGATCCGCTCCAGCCGGCGCGGGTCGGTGCTGACGATCTCGTCGGCCACGACGCGTACGGAGGCCTCCGGCATCAGCGCGGCCACCCGCCGGGCCACGAACTCGCCCAGCGCCACGTCCTGGAGCTCGGCCCGCTCCGAGGCACTGTCCAGCCGGGCCACCTCCAGCACGTCCTCGACCAGCGCCCGCATCGCCTGCGCCCGGTCGCGCACCAGCTCGGTCGGACGGCCGGGCGGCAGCAGCTCGGCGGCGGTCAGCAGGCCGGTCACCGGCGTGCGCAGCTCGTGCGCGATGTCGGCGGTGACCCGGCGCTCGGCCTCCAGACGCTGCTGGAGGGCGTCGGCCATGGCGTCCACGGCCCGCGCGAGGTCGTCGGTCTCGTCCCGGACGACACCGCCCACGGCGTCGCGCACCCGTACGTCGCGGTCCCCGAGGGCGACCTTGCCGGCGGCAGCCGCGGCCTTGCGCAGCCGCCGCGAGATCTGCCCGCCGATGAGCACGCCGAGCGCGGACCCGCCGATGACCACGGCGAACGAGCCGATCGCCAGGGCCCGGTCGAGGTCGCGGATCATGTTGGCGCTCTCGCGGAACTGGCTGTGCAGCGACAGCACCTGCCCGTTCCCGAGCGGCACCGCCGCCCACACCTCGGGCAGCCCGCGCGGCTTCTCCTGGACGAAGGTGCCGCGCCGCCCGGAGCGCGCCTTGTCGCGCAGCTGCTGCGGCAGTTCGGGGTCGTTGAGCTTGGCCCCCATGGGCGGCTTGCGGCCGGCCTCGGCATTGCGGGAGATGTACTGGACCCGGTCCAGCTGGGTCTCGCGGGCGCTCTCCAGCATCGAGACGCGCGCGGCACTGTGGACCACCAGGCTCAGCGCGAGCGTGATGAGCGCGCCGACGGCGGCGATGGCAATGGTGATCTTCCAGCGGATCCCCGTACGAAGGGTGAACCGCTTCACCTGGTTCCTCCAAGGGCGTTCCGGTCGTCAGGCCGGGTTGGGGCTGGCTCCCGCGTGCGGGGGAGAGTCGGACTCCTGCGAGGCAAGGCAGGAAGAGATGGATCGCTGTCAGGGCGATTCGTCGCCTGTCGCAGGAGCTGGCTGCCCCGCTTCCAGGCGTAGCAGGATCTCGGAGTTGAGGGACCTGCGGGCGGACTTGGCCTCAGAGGCCAGCCACGCGTGAAGGTCTGAGGGGAGTCTGAGCGTGATGCGCACTTCGTCGTCCACGCCCCCCATCGTAGTGGTAGCGTAGTGTCATGACGACACCACAGAGAGTGGGGGATGCCGGGCATTCCCGGTACACCTACCGCCTGCGGGTGTCGTCCACCGCGCGGACGGCCCTGCTCTCCGAGTGGTTCCGGTGCCGGTGGATCTGGAACGAGTGTGTTGCCGCGTCCCGGAAGGCTTACCGAGACAAGGAAGACTGTGGTCCGGCGCGGCTCGACAACATGCTGACTCAGGCTCGGACCGTGAACTCCTGGCTCCGTGAAGGCAGCTCGGTTCCACAGCAGCAGATCATTCGGGACTTCGCCAAGTCCCGCGCCAAAGCCTTGAAGGACATCAAGGCCCGGCTGCCGATGCGGCAGCGAGCCGGAATGCCCAAGTTGAAGAAGAAGCGCCGTGCACATCCGACGCTGAACTACACCAGGCGCGGATTCCAGCTGAAGGGCGGACGCCTGCATCTCGCAGGCAGCATCGTGCTGACCGTGGTGTGGTCGAGGGATCTTCCTGCCAGTCCGACCTCGGTGCGCGTGTATCAGGACAGCCTCGGGCACTGGTACTGCTCGTTCGTCATCGCCGGCCAAGCCCAGCCGCTTCCCGAAACGGGTGCGGTGATCGGCATCGACTGGGGAGTGAAGGAGACCGCGACCACCACCAGCGACGACCACGACCTCCCCCACGCTGAGCACGGTAAGAAGGCCGCGACGAAGCTGGCCCGGTACCAGCGGATGATGGCCAGGCGAAAGCCGAAGCGCGGGCAGGCTGCGTCCAAGCGGTACCGGGAAGCGCGACGCCTGGCCGCGAAGGTGCACAAGAAGGTGGCGCGGCAGCGCCAGGACGCCGGCCGCAAGTGGGCAAAGCGTGTCGTGACCGACCATGACGCACTTGCTGTGGAGGACTTCCGTCCGAAGTTCCTCGCCAAGTCGACCATGGCCCGTAAGGCGGCCGACGCGGCGATCTCCGCGACGAAGAGCGCGCTGATCGAGATGGGCCGTAAGCATGCACGGAAGGTGCACCTGGTGCATCCCGCGCACACCACAATGGATTGTGGGCACTGCGGAGCGAGAACCAAGCACGCGCTGCCCCTCTCTGAACGTACCTACAGCTGCACCGCGTGTGGAGTCTCATCCTCGAGGGACAAGAACTCCGCCCGTGTGATGCTCGTCCGGGCTGGTCTCGTACCCGGCTGGCGCTGATCGTGCAAGACCTGCCGGACCGCCGGTCCGCAGGCATCGTGAGCCAGGAATCCCCACCTACGGGAGGGGAGGAGTCAAGGCTTGAGCTTGTATCCGAAGCCCCGGACCGTCTCGATGCGGTCCTGGCCGATCTTCGTGCGCAGCCGCTGGACGTGGACGTCCACGACCCGGGTGTCGCCGCCCCAGTCGTAGTCCCACACCCGCTCCAGCAGCCGGTCGCGCGAGAGGACCGTCCCGGGCGCGGAGGAGAACTCCAGCAGCAGCCGCATCTCGGTCGGGGTCAGCGCCACCGGGGCGCCGGACCGGCGGACCTCCATGCCCTCGGTGTCGACCTCCAGGTCGCCGAAGGAGAGCACCCCGCGCTCGCCGGAGCCGGCCTCGTCGGCGGCCGCGCCGTTGTTCGGGCCGCCCGCGTGGCCGAAGCGGCGCAGCACCGCGCGGATCCGGGCGACGAGCACGGAGCCGTCGAAGGGCTTGGTGACGTAGTCGTCGGCGCCGGCCTCCAGGCCCAGGACGACGTCGATGGAGTCGGCCCGCGCCGAGAGCATGATCACCGGCACGGTGGACTCGTCACGGATCCGGCGGCACAGGCTCACGCCGTCCATGCCCGGCACCATCACGTCCAGCAGCGCGATGTCGGGCCGGTTCGCCCGGAAGGACTCCAGCCCCGACAGCCCGTCGGGCATGGCGGTGACCACGAACCCGTCGCGCTCCAGCGCCAGGGTCGTGGCCTCTCGGATGACGTCGTCGTCCTCCACGAACAGGACGTGGGTCTCGGCCATGCGGAAAGCCTCGCCTCCAGCTCTTCTTCTCTAGCTCTTCGGTGTCACGGCCGGGGCGGGCTGGCTGCCGCCGTCGACCACGTTGCTGTACTCGGTGTGCACCCGGTCGTGCTCCAGGAACTTCTCCCCGTTCCAGCGATAGGTGATCACATCCTCGCCGGACGGGTAGGCGAGGGCGTCCGACTTCGCGTACACGGGCTTGCTGACCAGCAGGTCGCCGCGGTCGATCTCCGCGTAGACGGGGGGCTGCTCGTCCGAGAAGACATTCTCGTACGTGGCGCCGTCCGCCCGGTACACGTACGAGCCCAGCCCCACGGCGTCGGCGCACGACAGCACGTTGACGACGACGTCCACGACCGGGCTGCCGGTCACCTTCCCGTAGCTGACGTCGATCGGGTACTCCTTGCCCGTGCAGGGCTTCAGATCGCGCTTGACCGCCGGGCTGACCTTGGGGTCGGCCTTGATCAGGGCCACCGGGTCGATCTTCTTCAGCCCGGACGGGGACGGGCTGGGCGAGGCGTTCGCCGGGGGCGGTGCCGTCTTGGCGACCTGGTCGGTGCGGGCCGGGCCGCCGTCCTTCAGTCCGGTGCCGCCGTCGGAGCACCCGACCACGAACAGCACGGTGCCGACGAGGACGACCGTCCCCGCCGACATCAGAACGAAGGAATTGCTGCCGTTCAGGCCGCGCACCGCTCCCGCCCCTCGTACTGCAGGCTGTGGTCACCGCGTTCGAGCGCGCGCATGTCCAGGTCCCGGCTCTCCAGCTCCTGCCGGAGGCGGGCCAGTGCCCGGTGCAGAGTGCTCTTCACGGTTCCCGCCGACATCCCGAGCGCCGCGGCCGTCTCCTCGGTGCTCATCTGCTCCCAGTGTCGCAGCACCACGACGCTGCGCTGCTTGGGCGCGAGCACCTTCAGGATGTCCATCAGCAGGGCGCGGTCGGCGCGCTGCTCGGTGCCGTCCTCGACGCTGGCGTCGGGCAGCTGCTCGGTGGGCACCTCCTCCAGCTTGCGGGCGCGCCACCACTCGGTGCGGGTGTTGATCATGACGCGGCGCAGGTAGGCGTCGGCGAGGGACTTGTCCGCGATGCCCTCCCAGCGGCCGTACGTCCGCACCAGCGCGGTCTGCAGCAGGTCCTGCGCGTCGGTCGGGTCCGGGACCAGCCGCCGGGCGCTGCGCAGCAGGGCGTCCTGCCGGGTGCGTACGTACTCCTCGAACTCGAGTACCTCGCCGTGCGCCATGTCAGACCGCCCTCCGCGTCCGTCTCCTGCTGACGAAGGACGACGGTACGGAGCCGTTGTCACGAGGCTGTGCGGTCCAGACCTCGGTGGGCGCACGGACAGCCATAGGTTGTGTAACAGCGGCTGTGAGCTGGGGTTTCCCGACACAAACGGAATCTCCGGCTCAGCTTCCCGGGAGCCGGTACAGGCCCCCGGCGAGCGGTTCCACGAGCCCGTCGGAGACCAGCCCGTCCAGTGCCCGGGCCCGCTGCACCGGTTCGTTCCACACGGTGTCCAGCACCGCCTGCGGCACCGGCCCGACCGCCTCGCGCAGGACGGCCAGCAGCCGGCCGCGCACCTGCCGGTCGGTGCCCGCGTACGTCTGCCCGCGCCGCGCCGGTCCCTCGTGCGCCGGGCTGCCCGCCAGCCGCCACGCGCACAGACCCGCCACCGGGCAGTGCGCACAGTCCGGGTTCCTGGCCGTGCACACCAGCGCGCCGAGCTCCATCGAGGCCGCGGCCCAGCGGGCCGCGGTGTCCTCGTCCTCGGGCAGCAGGGCGCGGGCCAGGCGGCGTTCGGCGGCGGTGGTGGCGTTCGGCGGGTACTCCACCCCGGTCGCGGTCCGGGCGAAGACCCGCCGCACGTTGGTGTCGAGGACCGCGTGCCGCTGCCCGTACGCGAAGGAGGCCACGGCCGCGGCCGTGTACTCGCCGATGCCGGGCAGGGCGAGCAGCTGGGCGTGCTCGCGCGGTACGTCGCCGCCGTGGCGTTCGGTTATCGCCACGGCCGCGCCGTGCAGGCGCAGGGCCCGGCGCGGGTAGCCGAGCCGGCCCCAGGCACGGACGGCCTCGCCCGGGGCCTCGGCGGCCAGGTCGGCGGGCCGGGGCCAGCGGTCGAGCCACTGCTCGTACACCGGCAGGACCCGGCTGACCGGCGTCTGCTGGAGCATGAACTCGCTGACCATGACCCCCCAGGGGCCCGCCTCGGGCCGGCGCCAGGGCAGGTCGCGGGCGTTCTCCTCGAACCACGCGATGACGGGGGAGTGCAGGGCGCGGGCGCGCCGGGCGTCGGGCACGGCGGCCGCGGCGGATGCGGCCGCGGCGGAAGCGGCGGAAGCGGCCGACACGGAGCCGGAACGGGAACCGGGAGCGGCGGACGCGGAAGCGGCGGATGCGGCGGATGCGGAAGCGGAAGCTGCGGAAGCGGAAGCAGTCATGGCAGACGGCATCCTGGCACGGATCGCCCCTACCGTGCCGGGCGTGCCGGTCCCGGCCCGGCGAACCAGGCGGCGGCCCGGTTGCCGCTGCGGCGCATCGTCCGTATGACCCTGTTGACCGGACCGGTGAGGGCGAGGACCACCAGCGGGGCCACCGAGCCGCCCAGCAGCAGCCCGATCGCCACGTCGTGCGGGTAGTGCACCCCGACGAAGACCCGGGAGAAGGCCATCAGCAGCGCCATCGGCACGACGAACAGGGCGAGCCGCCGCGCGGCCATCACCAGCGAGAGGGCGGCCGCGCCCGCGATGGCCGAGTGGTTGCTGGGGAAGGACCAGTCGCCGTACTCCGGGCAGGCCACCAGCGAGGCCGCCGCACCCACGACGGCCCGGCAGGGCCGCTCCTCCTCCACGGCGGACTTCACGAGCTCCGAGACGACGTAGGCGAAGGCGGTGGCGAGCGGGGCGAGGACGGCCAGGGCCACCTGGCGGGGGGCGCGGTCGCGCGAGCGCCACCAGACGGCGACGTAGAGCACGCCGAAGAGCAACAGCCCCGCGGTCGTCCACAGTTCCATGGCCGACTGGGCCCAGCCGGGCGTGGAGTGGGCGAAGTCGGTGATGTCGCGGTAGAGATCGGAGCTGTCCATGGTCACCGAGAGTACAAAAAGCGGATGATCACCTTCTTCGCCCGCCTGGCCGAAATCCGCCGTACGACGTGCCGGCGCGAGATGATCATCGGCAGAACTCGCCGCGTACGGCGGCATGTAGGGCACGGATCGGCCTGCAAACTCTCGTAAAGTTCCCTGCGTGGGATCACTGCGCAATCCGGTCGGGCCGCTCCCCTCCTCCATCTACTGGCGACGGAGGGCGGTGCTGGCTTCCGTCGTCGCGCTGCTCGCGCTGCTCGCCGTATGGACCGTCAGTTCCGGCGGCGGCAAGGGCACGACGAACGGCAAGGGACAGAAGGGCCCCGACCCGGTCGCCTCGATCACCCCGGGCGCGCCCGGCAGCGGGCCGGCGATCACCCAGGCCCCGGGCGGGCGCGACGAGCCGGGCGGCGGCGCGGGCTCGGCGGGCTCCGGTTCCGCGG
>NZ_WTFF01000148.1 GCF_019400985.1 Streptomyces bambusae | reverse complement strand
CCATCGGCGGGGTTCCCGGCCTGCTCCAGGGCCCGCGCGGCGGCCCGGTGCAGTGCGCGGGCGTCGGCGGGGGTGGTCCGGCCGAGCACCTCCTCGCGTACCAGATCGTGCGTGAAGCGGTACGTGCGCCCGGCGTCGGTGGCGGGTGCCGCGGTGAGGACCCCGGCGTGCCAGGCCGCTTCGAGCGCCTGCTCGACGGCGGCTTCCCCGCGCTCCGGCAGGACGGCGGCGAGGTGTGGGGCGTCCAGCCGTTCGCCGAGCACGGCCGCGGCCCGTACGACGTCGCGCTGGTCGGCGGTGAGGCCGGTCAGCAGACCGCTGACGACGGCGGCGAGGTTCCCCGCGCGGGTGTGCAGGGCGGTGACGAGCAGGGGCAGCCCGCCCGTCCGCCGGTACGACTCCGCCGCGTACGCCTCGCCGACGCAGCGGGCGACCTCCTCCTGGGTGAAGGGTGCCAGGCGCAGGGTGTCGGCCCCGTAGCGGCCGAGGTCCGCGAGCGCTCCCGCGCTCTCCTCGGGCCCCGGCTCCCGGAAGGTGCCGAGCACCAGCAGTGCGGACCCGGTGACCTCGCCGGTCAGCTGCCGCAGCAGGTCGAGGCTGGCGGTGTCCGCCCAGTGCAGGTCCTCCAGCAGGACCACCAGCGCGCGTTCGGCGGCTGCCGCCGCCAGCGCCTCGCCCATCCGGGCCAGTTCCAGGAACCGCACCGCCGCCGCGTCGGCCGGCGCCAACGTGCTCCACGGCTGCTGCCCGACCGCCGTCCCGGCCCCCGGCGGCTCGGCGGTCCGCCGCCCCGGCATCCCGGGGGCGGCTCCCGCGAGGCGCAGTGCGTGCCGCCAGGGCCACAGCGGGGGTGCCACCGCGTCCCTGGGGCAGTGGCCCCGTACGACGCCGAACCGTGCGGGGTCGGCATGGCGGCGCACCGCCTCGGCCGCGAGGGTGCTCTTGCCGATGCCCGCCGGTCCCGCGAGCAGCAGTACGGACCCGGAGCCCTGCGCGGCGGCCTCGATCCGCTGGGCGAGGACCGCCAACTCGGCCGTCCTGCCGACGAAGTTGCTTCCCACTCCGGCAGTATCGCGCAGGCCCGCACGGCGTGGGCCGGCCTGCGGCTGCGTACCACTTTTCAGTGGCAGTACTGATGCCCCGGGCGGTCTGCGCGGGCCACCGTGGGGGACATGAAGCGAGCCCACCTTGCCTGTGTCGTCGCGGCCGCGGTCCTGGCCGTGGCCGGCTGCGACAACCCGTTCCAGGACGACCGGCCCCCGAGGGAATCCGACCCGAGGGCGACCGCTCCCCAGAACCCGGGGCCGAACAATCCGGGGCCGAAGAATCCGACTCCCAAGCCGACGACTCCCCAGCCCCCGACTCCCAAGCCGACGACGCCGAAGCCGACGACGCCCGAGCCCTGGGTCCAGAAGGGGCCGGCCACGCTCACCGGCTGCGGAAAGTTCGCCAGGTACGCCAACTGCACCTTCACCGGCACCAACTTCAAGCCGGGGGAGAAGATCAACTTCCTCCGGGACGGATTCCTGCTCCACGTCTTCACGGCCGACAAGGAGGGCCGTTTCACCCAGAGCCCCGGCAGCAATCCGCGTGTCGGGCCCCACACCTACACCGCCCGCGGCATGGACTCCGGGGTGGAGGCCAGCACCACGGTCTACGTGACCGAGGAGGCCGTCCGCTGAGGGCCGGCCGGGCGGGCGGCAGGGTGGCCGGGCGGGCAGGCGGCGCACGGCCGGGGCGGTGTCCCGGGGGTACCCGGTACGGGCGGGCGGGCGGTGCCGCGGCCGGGTTCCGGTCCGGGAGCGACGGCGCTCCCGGACCGGCGGGCGCAACTGCTCAGAAGGCGTTCTCCCAGTCGGTGGCCGCCATGCTGCTGAACGCCATGGCGGGTTCGGCGGCCGGGGCGGTCCCGTTGTGGGAGCCGACGGTGACGTCCCGGCCGGCGTTGAAGACATCGTCCTGGGCGATCTGGACGATGGTGCTGTCCACGACGAACACCCAGGTCGGACCGGAGTCCGCGGCGGCCGGGGCGGCGGCGCCGAGCACGGACAGGGCGGCAGCGGCGAGCAGGGTGGCGGCGGTGCGCTTCACGGCGGTACCTCTCGAAGGGTGCGGAACGGACACTTCGGGAAACCTTGGAGTCCGGCCCCGCGGGGAACGGACTCCGACACGCCGCGGCCCGCATTCGGCCCTCGTACGACCCGGGTTCCACCCGGATGCACGGCAGGCAGCCGAAGGCGGATCAGTACTGGCCAGTGCCGGCCAGTACCGGCCAGTACCGGCCAGTGCCGGTCAGTGCCGGCGAGCCGTGATGCGCGGCGCCGCCCGGACCCGGACCTGGACCTCGGTGGAGCGTCCGTAGGCGGCTGCGAGGGCGTTGCGGACGGCGACGCGGCCGACCGCCTCGAACGCTCCCGGGTGCGAGTCGACCTCGTGGACGCGTATGCCGCGCAGCACCACGGCCACCGCCGCAGGGGTGTCGGCGCCCAGCTCGGCAAGTTCCGCACGGATGCCCGCCTCAAGGGCGGTCCGGTACGCGGACAGGTCCTGCGGGGCGACATGCCCACGGGTGACCAGGTCGGCCGCCACCTCGAACGCGACGCCCGCTTCCCACGGCTCGAAGTCCACGGTGACCTCGGCGAAGTCGGAGGGGCAGCTCGACTGCCGCGCGTACACGGCCCGTACGCCGCGGACGGGGTGGGGAGGAAATGTCCTGCTCTGCATGTCCACGCGCTCACGTTAGCCCGGAAGACAGGGGGAGAGCCCCGGCGGTCAGGGGCGGCGTAGGGGCTGAACGGGGGTGAGGGCGCTCGCCCGTGGCACACAACCTCGAACACATGACCCAGATGAATCACGCCAAGCACATGGAGAACGCGGGGAACGCGGGGAACGCACAGCAGGCGAAGCGCACGGGGCGGGGGAGGCGGGCAGGTTCGGCCACGGCCCTCGTGGCCTCCGCCTGCGCCCTGGCCCTCAGCCTCTCCCTCGCCCCCGCGGCCGTCGCACTCGACGCCGACGCCTCGGAGCAGGGCCCCGTCCCCTTCACCGCCGCCACCGTCACCGCCGGTGCCGACGGCTCCTACACCCTCGCCTGGAGCGCGCCCGGCGTCCCGTACGTCGAGATCCGCGCGGACGGCAAGGTCGTCGCCCGGGGCGGGTCCGAAGGCCGGGCCGTCGTCACCGGGCTGCCCGCCGCCGACCGCCAGTGGTTCGACTTCAAGCCCGGCTACGGCCAGGGCCTGCGGCTCGCCGACCGCCTGGTGAAGCTGCAGGGCACGGTCAACTTCCGGGACGCCGGCGGCTACCGCACCGCCGACGGCCAGTGGGTGAAGATGGGCCAGGTCTACCGCTCGGAGTCGCTCGGCAAGCTCACCGAGGCCGACCTCGCCACGCTCCAGCGCCTGGGCATCACCGACGTCTACGACCTGCGCATGGACGCCGAGCGCACCAAGGACCCTGACCGGCTGCCCACGGGCGCCACCTACACGGTGGCCGACGTGCTCACCGGCAGCGGAGCCCTCCAGACCGCGCCGACCACCCCCGAGGAGGCCGTCACGCTCATGATCGACACCGAGAAGGCCATGGCGGGTTCGGCGCCCGGCAAGGCCGCGTACGGGCAGGTGCTGGAGGGCCTGCGCCACGAGGAGCGGCGTGCCGCCGTCGTCCACTGCACGGCCGGCAAGGACCGCACCGGCTGGGCCGGCGCCGCCCTGCTGAGCGCGCTCGGCGTACCCCGCGAGACCGTCCTGGCCGACTACCTGGCCAGCAACGACTACCGCAGGGCGACCGACGAGGCCCTGCTCGCCCGCCTGACCCCGGAGCAGGTCGCGCTGTACAAGCCGATGCTCGAAGTCCGGCCCGAGTACCTCGACGCCGGCTACAACGAGGTCCAGGCCCAGTACGGCTCGTTCGACCGCTATGTCCAGGACGGCCTGGGCATCGACGCCGCGGAACTGAAGGAGCTCAAGTCCGAACTGCTCGTCGGCCGGCCGGTCTAGACGGTCGGTGCCCCGGGGCGGGGGCGGGGCGGGCCGGGCCGGGCCGGGACAGGGGGGCCGCGGTCGGGCGGGGACGGGGCCTGCGCCGGTGGGTCTTCCCGGCAGCCCCGTCCCGCCGGCCCGTCCTGCCAGCCCCGTCCCGGCAACTCCGTCGCGGCAACTCCGTCGCGGCAACTCCGTTCCGGAATCCTCGTCCCGGGCCTGGTCAAAGCGGGTCCGGGTGCGCAAGGATCACGGCCGCACCACACACGTCACCTCCCCGCCACTCCGTCCCAGGAGGATCTGTATGGCTCGCCGCCCATCCCGCGGCCTCGTCGCCGCGGCCACCGCCACCGTGGCACTGCTCACCCTCGCCGGCCCGGTCTCCGCCCTGCCCGCAGACGCCGGGAACGCCGCCGACGGCGCAGCCACCGGTACCGCGCTGCCGCAGGCCCGGCTCTTCATGGTCAATCCCGTCCAGTCCTCCGGCGACCAGGCCTTGACCGACGGCAAGGACGGCAACGCCGCCGTGCCCGAATCCGCGTACGCCGTGGCCGCGCTGCGCAATCTCGACGGCAGCGGCTCGCTCTCGGGCCGCTGGGCGACCGTACGGTCGGACACCGGAGCCTCTGCGCGGCTCGCGGACGTGGGGACGTACAGCCGTGCCGACGACCAGTTCGAGCAGGTCATGGCCTACTTCTGGGTCAACGAGGCACAGGAGTACCTGCAGAGCCTGGGCTTCGGCAGCGAGCTGCCCGGCGCCAACAACCGTGCGCAGCCCGTCCGGATCAACCAGTGGGGCGCCGACAACTCCTTCTTCACCGACAAGAAGGCCGAGATACGCTTCGGCAAGGGCGGGGTGGACGATGCTGAGGACGCCGAGGTCATCATCCACGAGTACGGGCACGCGGTGCACCACGCGCAGGTTCCCGGCTTCGGCACGTCGCCCGAGGCCGGCGCGATCGGCGAGGCGTTCGGCGACTACCTGGCCGTCGCGGTCGGCGCGTACGCGGACACCAAGTACGGCTGGCCGCTGAAGGCCGACCTGGCCTGTGTCGCCGACTGGGACTCCGCCACGTACAGCGCGGCTCCGCACTGCCTGCGCCGCATCGACGGCAACAAGGTGTACGCGGACCGGGTCGGGGAGGTCCACGCGGACGGCGAGATCTGGTCCCGGGCGCTGCTCGACATCCGCGGGGCCCTCGGCGCCCGTACCGCCGACCGGATCATCGTGAACGCGCAGTTCGGCTTCCGCCCGGACACCAGCTTCCAGGACGCGGCGCTGACGACGATCGCGACGGCGCAGCGCATGTACGGGGCGGACGCGGCGGACGCCGTGCGCGCGGCGTTCGCGGCGCGGGGGATTCCCGGGGTCTAGCCAGGAGACAGGACAGGGTGCCGGTGCCGGTGCCGGCTCGGGACCGGGCTCACTCCCCGGCCGGAGCCGGCGCCTGCACCGGCGCCTGCGCCGACACCCACGCCCGCACCTGCGCCGGCACCCGTGTCTATCCCGCCGCCGACGTCCCGCGCAGAACGCCGATCTTGTCGATGCGGTGCTCCGGATTGCCCTGGGCGTCGCTCCAGAAGTTGCCGCGGGCGTGGTCCTCCGGCGTGGCGCAGGTGGAGATCGTGATCATGGCCTGGGTCGCGGTCGCGCCGGGCTGCCCGGGGACCGCGGCACGCTGTTCGGTCAGCGAGCGCTCGGACCGGAACGACGTCGAGCGGGTCGCGACGATCTCGTAGGTGTACACCATGCCGCCCGCGGTCACCAGGACCGAGTCGCCCTCGTCGACGGCCGGCAGCTCGCGCAGCGGGCCGCCCGCGGACAGGCGGTGCGCGGTGACCAGGAAATTGCCCACCTGCCCCGGGCCGACCCCGCCGGCCTTCCCGTACGGACTGGCCGCCACGCCCAGGTCCTGGATGCGGGTGCCCGGTGCGTCGTCGGTCGTGCCCTCGTAGGGCATCACCCGCAGGCCGGCTATGCCCACGGAGGGTATGGACAGCGTCGACGCCTCGGTCGCGCGGGAGGCGCCGGCCGGCGCGGTGGCGGACGGCTCCGGAACAGCCGGTGCGTACGCCGTCGGCGTTGCGGGCCCGGCGGCCGGGCCGGACGTCGGGGCAGCGGCCGTCGCGGAAGCCGGGGCGGAAGCCGAGGCGGAAGCGGGCGGTGCCGGGGCCGCAGCCCGTGACGTGGGGTTCGTCGCGCCGACGGCGGCCTGGCTGGTGCAGGCCGCCAGCAGGACCGTGGCGGCGGCGCCGGCCACGGCGGCGGGCAGGACTGCGGGGGAGAACGGCAGGGGCATGGGCGGTTCCGTGGGATCGGCCGGGCCCTACGGCAGGTGGGGGTGGCCCGGTGCGCCGTGCCAGGGTGACATACGGACCAAGAGGTTCATAAGGGGATCGGTCCACCGGTAACCATGACCTGGACCACTGTCGTACTAAGCTCGCCCGCATGCCGGACCTCGTGATCCTGCGGCACGCGAAGAGCGCCTGGCCGCCGGGTGTGCCCGACCGCGACCGACCCCTCGGCCCGCGCGGCCTGCGGGACGCCCCCGCCGCCGGGCGGCTGCTCGCGCAATCGGGTCCGCTGCCGGACCTCGTCCTGTGCTCACCAGCCCGGCGCACCCGCGAGACCTGGGAGCTGGCCGCCCGGGAACTCCCCGCCGAGCCGCCCGTCCGCTTCGAACCGCGGCTCTACGCGGCGGACGCCGAGGACATCCTGGACACCGTACGGGAGGTTCCCGCCGGGGTCGGCACGCTCCTCCTCGTCGGGCACAACCCGGGGCTGCAGGACCTGGTCCTGCTCCTCGCGGGCACGGCCCGCGGCGGTGCCGGCGGCGACGCCCTGGACCGGCTCGCGACCAAGTTCCCGACCTCCGCGGTCGCCGTCCTCGCCGCCCCCGGCACCTGGGCCGACCTCACCCCGGGCGGCGCGGCGCTCACCGCGTTCGAGATCCCGCGCGGCGGGCGCTGACGCCCACCGCCCACCGCGCCTTTGCCCTCACCGAGGCCACGGTGCTGGGACGCCCCGCCCCCGAGCGGCTGGAGGCGGCAGGCGCCCGGGTCACCGGCCAGGGGGCCGCGGACCCTCCGGGGGCCGCGCCGTTCAGGAAGTGAGCGGGACGGGCGCGGGTGTGCCGTAGAAGGTGATCGGCGACCAGCCGTGCGCCTGGACGATCGTGTTCAGGGCGTCGGCGATCTCCATGAGCGGGATGTCCTTCGAGGCCGGGGCGTCGGCCGTCGCCACGCTGAAGGTGATCACCAGCTCTCCGCTGTAGTCCGGGGGGATGGAGGTCCGGCCCTTGAACTGGGTCCCCGAGGGGAAGGACGTCGCGATCTGGGTGGCCTGCGCCCCGGCGGCCCCGGCGCTCTTGGCCCCCGTGTCGGCGGCGTCCGCCGCCTGGGCCGCGGCGGGGGCGGCGAGCACCGCCCCCGCCGCGGCCGTTCCCGAATAGCCCAGCAGCGAACGTCGTGAAATCCCGGACATGACTCCCCTCCCTGGCGGCGGTGCTTCCCCCGCGGGCCAGAACCTAGACCGGTGCCCGGCGCTGATCCAGATTCATCCTGCACAGTGACGGGGCCGGCCGGAGTTCCCGGGTGCACAGTCGGGCCCCGCAGGTCGCTACCGGCCGAGGGCGGCGCGCAGCGTGATTCCGTGGAGGTTGCGCAGCCGGCGCAGTTCCCACACGGACAGGGCGGTGACGGTGAGGGGTGCACCGGCCAGGAAGGCGAACCACACGCTCTGCGGGGCGTTGACCGGTGGCCCGTCGACGGCCTGGAGCACCGACATCACCACGACGACCACGGGGGAGAGCAGGGGCGGCAGCACCTCGTGGACATCGGCGGTCCGGAACGCGTGGTGGACGCACAGGACCGAGGACGTGAGGACGAACGGCAGCAGGAAGAAGCTCGCCAGCCCGAGCACCAGACCCAGGACGAAGCCGATGTCCCCGGCCCACGCGAAGAGTTGGTCACGCACATCGGACCGCAGCGCGATCCACTGCAGGACGGCGGCTCCGAAGAGGCACCCGAACGCCGTCACCGGGCCGCGCAGCCGCTGCCGGTACCGGGCCCGCAGCGGCGGCCGGGCCGACACCACGAAGGCGGCCACCGCCAGCGGCCCGACGATCAACAGCACTCCCGCGCTGATCAGCACCTCGGCGAGCTTGTCGTTGAACACGTCCTCGGCGTCCTCGCGCAGGGTGAACGCGTAGAACAGCCAGACCGTGGCGGCCAGTCCGATGCCCGTACGGGCCACCTGGGCCCCGGCAATCGCCGGGTCGGCCAGCCGGTCCGGCCGGGCCGGCCGCTGGGTGCGGGCCGCGAGGACGAAGGGGGCCATCAGCGCGGTCGCGCAGCCGTGGCGCTCCGTCCCGTTCCGGCCCGCCGCGGCCGGGCCCGGCCGCCGTACCGCGTCCGGCCGCCGTACCCCGTCCGGCCTCCGTATCGCGTCCGGACCGTACGGCCCCGCGCCGTTCGCCCCCGCCTGCTGCCATCCGTCCGGTTGCCGTCCGTTCGGCTGCTGCCCCTCCAACTGCCATCCTTCCGGCTGCCATCCGTCCGGCCGCCGCCCGTACTCGCCCCGCCGTGCCACGCGCTTCTCCTGCCCCCGAGTCGAACAGATCAAGATCGACAAGGGACTGTACTGCGCCCGCGCGCCGCCCGTGACGCCAGGTCGGCCGCGTGCGGCGCCCCCCGCGGGGCCGCAGCGGTGAGCCGCTCAGCGCGTTCCCGTCACTCCGGCCGGCCGCTGCGCGGCGACTTCTGCAGCGTGCGGTAGCCCGGGTGGACGCCGGGGGTCAACTCCTGTTGTGTCGCGACGCGTTCGAGGAGGTCGAGGAGTTGCGCCCGCTGCGCGGGGTCGAGGGCGGCGAGCAGGTCGTCCTCGTGGGCCGCGGCCTTGCGGGAGACCGCGCCGAGGGTTCGGCGGCCCTCCGCGGTCAGGTGCAGCTCGTGGTTGCGGCGGTCCTCGGCGCTGCGCCGCCGTTCGACCAGGCCCTTGCCCTCCAGGCTGTCGATCAGCGTGACGACGCGGCTGGGTACGACGCCCAGGTCCTCCGCGAGGGCGCGCTGACTGCGGCCGGGCCGTCCGGCGATCATGCGCAACAGGCCGACGTCCGCCGGGGTCAGCCCGAGGTCCCCGACGCGCTCCGCGAAGCGCCCGGCGGCGTGCGCCCCGATCTGCGCGAGCAGGAACGCCGCTCCGCGGGGGGCGGAAGCGGGCCCGGGAGCGGGGTCGGAGGCGGGGGGCGTCGTATCGGGTTGCCGGTCGCTGATCACCGGGCTATCGTACGACACAAGCAACGATTCTCATCGCTGAATCATTCTCCAAGAGAACGGATTCTCCCCCATGGAAACGATCGAGAGCCGCACCCCTCGCGAGACCCGCCGCGACCCCCAGGCCGGACCGCCGCCCGGCGTCCTCGCCGTGGTCTTCACCGCGCTGTTCCTCGCCGGGCTCGCCCTCAGCACCTTCCTGGCCGACGGCCGGCCCTTCCCCTCGCCCTTCGGAGCCGCCGACGAGATCACCGCGTACTTCCGCGACCACACCGATGCCACCCGCGTCTCGGGCGCCCTGCAGTTCGCCTCGTCGGTCCCCCTGGCCATCTACGCCGCCACCGTCTCGGCGCGCCTGCACAAGCTCGGGGTCCGTGCGCCCGGTGCCACGATCGCCCTCGCCGGCGGGGTCCTCGCCTCGGCGTTCCTGGCCTGCTCCGGGCTCGTCACCTGGGTTCTCTCCAGGAGCGCGGTGGCCGAACAGCCCGAGGTGGTGAGGGCCTTGCAGTACTTGGCCTTCGGACTCGGTGGTCCCGCACACGTGGTCCTGCTCGGCCTGCTCGTCGCCGGGATCGCCGTACCCGGCCTGCTCGCCGGCCTGCTCCCGCGCGCACTGGCCGTCGCGGGTCTCGCCGTGGCCGCCGTCGCCGAACTGGCCACGCTCGTCCTGCTGGTCGACGGCGCCGCCCTGCTGCTGCCGGTGGCCCGCTTCACCGGTCTGGCCTGGCTGATCGCCGCCGGCTTCCTGCTCCCGCGCCGCCGAGTCCGTACGGAGGGCTGACATGAGGTCCCACCAGAACCAGCACACCGACCAGACCCACCAGACCCACCAGGCCCAGGCGGAGCGCCAGCTGCGCTTCCACCAGCCGGAGAAGCTCCTGCGCCCTCTGGGCGCCCTGGACGACCAGGCGCTGGCGGCCCTGTTCCGGACCGACGTCACGGACTACCGCGACCGGCTGAAGCGGTTCGAGGAACTCAACCGCGAGGCGGCAGCGGGCCTGGCAGCCGACCTGGCGGCCGCCCCCGGCTCCGCCGCCCGGCTCGCCGGTCTGCCGTTCCGGCCCGGTCAGCACCTCGTGGCCGTGGGGGAGAGCACGACCGCCGACAGGCTCTCGTGGTTCGAGATCCTCCGGCACCTCCTCCCCGACGGCGTCCGGTGCACCAACCTCGCCGTCACGGGCAGCACCACCACCCAGGCGCTGGCCCAACTCCCGCTCCTGGGCTTCCAGCGGCCCGACTGGGTGCTGTGCATGCTCGGCGGGAACGACGTCCAGCGGCTCGACGGAACGCCGCTCGTCACCCCCGACGAGACCCGCCGCAACCTCCTGACCCTGCGCGACCTCACGGTCCGGCGGACCGGGGCCCGTTGGATCTGGCTCACCCCGACCGGCGTGGACGCCGACCGCATCGAGCGCTACGAGCACTTCCGGCGGGCCGGACTCAGCTGGTCCGGCGCGGACCTCGACGCCCTGGCCGACTTCCTGTGCTCCCAGCCCGAACCCGCCGTCGACACGCGGTCCGCGGCCCAGGGCCGGCACGAGCCCGACGGCGTCCACCTCACCCCGGCCGGGCAACGGGCCGTCACCGCGGCCCTGATCGACACCCTCGGTCGCTGAACCCTCAATTGCTGACGGGCCGCCCCGGCTTCCGCGTACGGTGTCCGCCGACAGTTGATCATCCGCGCTGCTCATCGTGCGAGCTGCTGGTCATGTGAGCTGTTGTTCCGCCGAGCTGATCCACCGATCCGCCCCCCTCGCAGGAGACTTCATGCTGTTCCGCTCCACCACCGACGCCGACCTCGACCGCGTCACCGCCGTGACCGTCGACGAACCCGTCAGCTGGATCGACGCCGACCGCTACCGCGACGAGCTCGCCCAGCGCATGTACCGGCCCGAATGGACCTGGATCGCCATGGACGGCGACCGCCTCGTCGGACGGGCCCTGTGGTGGGGGCGGTCGGACAGCGAACACCCCGTCGCGCTGGACTGCCTCCACGTCGACGCCGACGTGCCCGACCGCGTCGCCGTCGCGACCGGCCTGCTCACCGCCGGTCTGAAGGCCTTCGAGGCCGAGGGCGCGCCCACCCCCGCGCTCTACAACCTGAGCCTGACCCCCGGCTGGCGTGAGCAGCCCGCTGTCGTGGCCGCCCTGTCGTGGCGGCGTGCGGCGGCGCTGGCCGCCGGCCTCTCCGACGAGGTCGAGCGGCTGCGCCTGGAGTGGACCCCGCAGTGCGGGCTCCCCACCGGCACCGGCCGCCTCGTCTTCCACGAAGGGTCGGACGAGGAGTTCCTGGAGGCCTTCCGCCGCGTCTCCCTGGGGAGCCTGGACCAGGAGACCATCCGGAACCTGGCGCGCGAGGGGGTCGAGGTCACCGCACGCAAGGACATGGACTTCTACCTCTCCTGCCCCGGCGAGCGGGCCTGGTGGCGGCTGGCCCGCACCCCGGAGGGGGAACTCGTGGGCCTGGCCCTGCCGTCGGCGACCCCGTACAACCGCAACGTCGGCTACCTCGGCGTCGTCCCCGAGATGCGCGGGCGCGGCTACGTCGACGACGTGCTCGCCGAGATCACGCGCGTCCACGCGGAGGCGGGCGCCGAGCTCGTCACGGCCACCACGGACACGGGCAACGCCCCGATGGCCGCTGCCTTCGCCCGCGCCGGGTACCGGACCGCGCAGATCCGCGTGATCTACTCGGCTCCGGAACACGACGCGGATTCATGACAATGTGACCCGACTCGGCGCGTGCCTGTGGAGGTTCCGGCTCGGGCCCCGTGGGCGCTATGCCTGTGCCACCGCCTCCAGCGGGCCGAGTGCGGCTGCGCGGCGGGCCGGGGCGGCTGCCGCGGCTGTGCCGGTGGCGAGGGAGAGGAGGCAGATCACGAGCAGGGTGCCCCAGGGGACGGCCAGGGAATACTGCGCGACGGCGCCGTTGGCGAGTGCGCCCACCGCCCAGGCCGCGAACAGCCCCCCGGCCAGCCCCAGCAGTGTGCCGAAGGCGGCGATGACCAGGGCCTCCAGCCGGATCATCCGCCGGACCCCGGCCCGGTCCATGCCGACGGCCCGCAGCACGCCGATCTCCCGGGTGCGCTCCGACACCGACATGGCCAGGGTGTTCACGATGCCGAGCGAGGCCACGACCACGCCGAGGCCGAGCAGCCCGTACATCAGGGTCAGCAGGTTGCCCACGGTGCCGGCGGCCTCCCGAACGATCTGCGACCGGTCCTGGACCGTCAGCAGCGGATTGTTGCCCACGGCGGTGCGCAGCCGCTGCGCGGTGGCCGCGGAGACGGTACCGCCGTCGGTGCGGACGAGGATCCGCTGGACGGAGCCGGGCAGGAAGCCGTCCTTCTGTACGTCGGCCCGCACGCCCAGCGCGTCCTGCGCGGTGGAGTTGTCCCGGTAGACGCCGACCACCGTGTACGGCGCGGACTCCTGGCCGCGGCCCACGCGTACGTCGATCCGGCTGCCCGTGCTCAGCCCGTGCTCCCGGGCGACGGTGGCCGACACGGCGATCCGGCCCGGCCCGAGGCCTTCGGTGGACCCGCTGACGAAGTCGAGTTCCATGACGGTGCGTACGGTCTCCGGGTCGACGCCGGAGATCTGCCGGACCTGCCCGCCCACGAACAGGGGTGCGTCCGCCACGGCGGTCGCGGTCCGCACACCGGGGGTGTCGGCCACCCGCCGTACGGCGGCGGGGTCGATGGCCGCGGTGGTGTTCCCGGTGCTGATCACGTAGTCGGCGCCCAGGCCGGCCGCCGCCTGGCGGTCGAGGGCCTGCCCGGTGGAGTTGCCGAGGACGGCGAGTCCGGCGACCAGGGCCGTGCTGATCATCAGGGCGGAGGCGGTGGCCGCGGTGCGCCGCGGGTCGCGCAGCGCGTTCTCCCGGGCGAGCCGGCCGACGACGCCGAAGCGGTCGGTCAGCCGTCCGGCGAGGCGGATCACCGGGCCTGCGAGCAGCGGTGCCAGCACGATCAGGGCGGCGGCGAGCAGGGCGCAACCGAGCATCGCGCTCTGCACGTTTGCGACCGAGGCGTCCTTGGCCCCGGTGAGCGACACCAGCAGCGCGGCGCCCAGGACGAGCAGGGCCGTCCCGGCCGCGGCGCGGATCCGGGACCGGGTCGCGGAGGGCGGCTGCTCGGCCGAGCGCATCGCCTCGACGGGCGCGATCCGCGCCGCCCGGCGGGCGGGCAGCCAGGCGGCGAGCACCGTGACGCCCACTCCCACGCCGAGCGCGGCGACGACGGAGCGCGGACCGATCACCAGCGGCCCGTCGGGCAGGGCGTCCCCGGCGGTGCCGAGGAGGCCGGGCAGCGCGGCGGCGACGCCGAGGCCGAGCAGGAAGCCGGCCGCGGACGCGGCGAGCCCGAGCAGGGCCGCCTCCAGGAGCACGGAGCGGACCACCTGGCGGCGCGTGGCGCCGATCGCCCGGAGCAGCGCGGTCTCGCGGGTGCGCCGGGTCACGAGCATCGTGAAGGTGTTGACGATGAGGAACGAGCCGATGAACAGGGACACCCCGGCGAAGACCAGCGGCAGATTCGTCCAGCCCCGGGTCAGGGTGTCGAGCAGGACGGTCTGCTGAGCGGCCTGGGCGGCGCCGGTGACGGCCTCCGCGCGGTCGGCCGGGAGCACGGCGGCGACCCGCTGGGCGAGCACGGTGGGGTGGGTGCCGGGCGTGGCGGACAGGTCGATGCCGGTGTAGTGGCCGGGCGAGGCGAACAACTGCTGGGCGGTCGCCTTGTCGAACAGGGCGAGGGTGCCGCCCGCCGTCACCCGGGTGTCGTCGGTGGTGACGATGCCCACGAGCCGCTTGTTCATCACCGGTCCGTCGGTGGCGAGCGTGACGGTGTCGCCGATGCGGAACCGGCCGGCGGCCGCCGTGCCGCGGTCCACGGCGAGTTCGTCACCGGTGCGGGGCGCGCGGCCCTCCGCCAGCGGGTAGCGGCGGTCCTTGCCGTCCTGGCCCGGTACGTAGGCGGCGGCCAGGTTCGCCCACGTCCTGCCGGTCCGGAGCGGGGTGCCGTCCGCGGCGGACAGGGTGGCGGAGCCGTCGGCGGCCGGGCGTACGTCGGCCACGCCGGGCACGCCGGCCAGCTTCCGCACGAGGGCGTCGTCGAGTGCCGGGGCGCGGGAGCCGGCGCTGTCGGGCGCGCTGCCGGGCGGAGGGTCCTTCGGGGCGACGGTGACGGCGATGTCGGCGAAGTCCTTCGACGCGGCGCCGCGGTACGCGGCGGCGGAGGAGTCCGCGAAGACGAGGGTGCCGGTGACGAAGGCGACACCGATGCAGACGGCCAGGACGGTCATGGCCGTACGGGCCTTGTACGCGAGGAGGTTGCGCAGGGCTGTTCGCAGCATGAGGAGCTTTCGGGAGGCGTGGTGTGGCGCGGCGTCGCGTGGTGTGGCACGGCGTGGCGTGGGACGGGAGGGCACGGGCCCCCGGCCGGGGACGGACGACGCGGTGAGCGAGCGAGCGAGTGAGCGGTGGCGGGGCCGGGGCCGGCGGTGAGCTGGCGGCGGCCGGGGTGGCGGGGCCGTCGAGCACTGGCCGGGGCCGGGGCCGGGGTCAGCCGGCGGTGCCCCGGCCCCCGGCGGTGCCGTGGCCCCCGCTGGTGCCCTCCGCCTCGAAGCGGAGCATCCGGTCGAGGACCGTGTCGGCCGCCGGCGTGTGGACGTCGTCCACGATCCGGCCGTCGGCGAGGAAGACGGCCCGGTCCGCGTGGGCGGCGGCCGTCGGGTCGTGGGTGACCATGACCACCGTCTGCCCCAGCTCGCGGACCGAGTCGCGCAGGAAGCCGAGGAGCTCGGCGCCGGACCGGGAGTCGAGGTTGCCGGTGGGTTCGTCGGCGAAGACGATCTCGGGCCGGGAGACGAGCGCGCGGGCCACGGCGACCCGCTGCTGCTGGCCACCGGAGAGTTCGGCGGGCCGGTGGCCGAGCCGGCCGCCGAGGCCCACGGCGCCGACCACCGTGTCGAGCCAGGCCGGTTCGGGCTTCCGCCCGGCCAGGTGCAGCGGCAGCGTGATGTTCTCCAGCGCCGTGAGCGTCGGGAGCAGGTTGAAGCCCTGGAAGACGAAGCCGACCTTCTCCCGGCGCAGGGCGGTGAGTTGCCGTTCCGACAGGGAGGAGAGCTCGGTGCCGCCGATACGGGCGGAGCCCGAGGTGAGCGGGTCCAGTCCGGCCATGCAGTGCATCAGGGTGGACTTGCCGGAGCCGGAGGGGCCCATGACGGCGGTGAACCGGCCACGGGCGAACTCGACGGACACCGCGTCCAGGGCGGTGACCCGCGTCTCCCCCCTGCCGTACACCTTGGTCAGGTCCGTGGCGCGGGCGGCCGGTTCGGTGAGCGGGGATGATCCGGGGGAGGCAGGCGAAGGGAACGGCTGGGGCATGGGCGGGTACTCCGTAGGGGTGCATGGGTCCGCGGGAGGTGCCGCGGACCGGGGGACGCATCCATCCTCACGTCCCTGACCTGCGGGAACGTCGCCCTGAAGGCGGGAGTTGGCCTCTGCCGGAGGGAGGACGGACGGCGCGCCCTCCCCGCCTTCCGGCAGAGCCGGGGCGGACCCGCCTATGCCTTCGGACAGAGGCGGGCCCTGCGCCGCCCCCGTGCCGGTCGCGGTGACCGGCTCTGCCCGCCGGGCCGCTGCCCTGCCCCGCTCACGAGGCCAGGCCCGCCCGGTGGGCGAGGAGGGCTGCCTGCACCCGGCCGGCCGAGCCGGTCTTGTCGAGGATCGCTCCGACGTGCGTCTTGACGGTGCCGATGCCGATGCCGAGCCGCCCGGCGATGTCCTGGTTGGAGAGTCCTTCGCCGAGCATCGCGAGGACCTCCCGCTCCCGGGCGGTGAGCCGGGCGATCCGCTCGTCGTCCGGTACCGGGCCGGCGGTGGCCGGCGCACCACCGCGCAGCATCCGGGCGATCACCGTCCCGGTGACGCCGGGCGAGAGCACCGCGTCACCCACGGCGGCCGCCCGCACCGCCCTGATCAGCTCCTGCGGGCCCTCGTCCTTCAACAGGAAGCCCGTGGCGCCTTCCCGCAGGGCCCGCAGCACGTTCTCCTCGTCGCCGAAGGTCGTCAGCATCACGACGCGCGGCGCCGGGTCGAGGGCGAGGAGCGGCGCGATCGCGGCCAGGCCGTCGCACACCGGCATGCGGATGTCCACCAGGGCCACGTCGGGGTGGTGGACGGCGGCCGCTGCGACCGCCTGCCGCCCGTCGGCGGCCTCGGCGACGACGTCGATGCCGTCGGCATGCCGGAGGATCAGCCGGACACCGGCCCGGATCATCTCCTCGTCGTCGGCGAGCAGGACGCGGATCGGTTCGGCGGAGTGGGTCACGGGGTCTCCCAGGGCGTGGTGTCCCGGACCGACGGGACGGTGATGCGGTCGATGGCGATGAGGCGGTGGGCGGCGTCGAAGCAGTAGCGGGCGACGACCAGGGAGCCCGGGTGGATCTCGGTCGCGCCGTTGAACGGGTAGATGCAGCCGGACGTCCCGGCCGGGCGGGCCGGCTCGTGTCCGGTGGCCGCGGCGCGTACGGCCCGGTTGTCCAGGACGCCGGCCGCGGTGACCTCCTCGTACGTCATGCCGGTACGGGGCAGCGGCCTCGGCCCGGCGTCCGGTTGCGGCCGGGAGGCGTACACGAAGCCGATCCCGAGGACCATGAGCACGCACAGACCCAGCAGGCCCGAGGTGAGCGTCAGCGCCTCGACGGTCCGGCGCCCCGGAGGGACGGTCTCCTCGTCCGTTCCCCTCGCCTCCTCCGCCTCGTCCCGGGTGCGGCGGTGCCTCGCGCCGGCGCCGGCCGGCTCGGGGGCGGGGGTGTCGGCGGGTTCGGCCGGCACGGTCGCCTCCAGTTGGAACCCGCCGGTCGGCAACGGGGCGGCGGCGAAGGTTCCGCCGAGCAGTTCCACCCGCTCCCTCAGGCCGGTGAGGCCCCGCCCGGTGCCGAGGCCGGTGGCGGGGGCCGGCGGGCCGGGCGGGGCGCCGTTGCGGACGGTGACGCGTACGCTCGCACCGTCGTGCCGGACCTGGACGCGTACGTGCGAGGCGGCGGCGTACCGGTGCACGTTGGTCAGGGCCTCCCTGACCACCCGGTGGACCGCGCGGCGCACCCGCGGCGGGCGGGCGTCGAGGTCCGGTCCCGTCCAGTCGAGGCGTACGGCGATCCCTCCCTCGCGGGACTCCGCCACCAGCGCCTCGACGTCGGCGCGGGTGCCGGTCGCGTCCGTGAGCGCGTCGGGCCCGGTGTCCCGGCCGAGCGGGCCGAGCACGCCGAGCGCCTGCCGCAGTTCCCGCATGGCGTCCTGCGTGGTGCGCCGTACCAGAACGGCCTCCTCCCGCAGTTCGGACAGCTCGGGAGCGGCCCGGTCCAGGGCCAGCTCCAGTCCGCCGGCGTGCAGCGAGATCAGGCTGAGCCGGTGGCCGACCAGGTCGTGCATCTCGGCGGCGATGCGGGACCGCTCGTGCAGGCGGGCCTCGCTGTCGGCGAGCCGGCGGGCCCGTTCCGCCGCGTCGCCGCGTTCGCGCAGTGCCCGCACCAGGCGTCCTTGCTGCCCGTGCGCGGTCCCGGCGAGGCCGGGCACGAGCACCGCGGAGGGCACCAGGACGAGGCCGAGGGCCAGCCCGTACGCCGCCGGGCCGGGTACCCAGTCTCGTGACCGACGGTGGCGCTTGGTCTCGGACCGGGCCGTCTGCTCGCGCAGGCGGCGTTCGTTCAGGCCCCGGGGGATCTTCGTCGAGCGCCGCTGCTTCGGCGGTGGCGCCGTCGCCTCCGCCAGGAGCGCGGCCAGGCGGACCGCTGCCATCTCGCGGTTGCGCCACTGAGAGCGGTGCTCCGAGG
>NZ_WTFF01000147.1 GCF_019400985.1 Streptomyces bambusae | reverse complement strand
GTCCGGCAGCCCGCCGGCCCGGCGCACCGGCCGCGGCGCCGTCGGCCGGGCCGAGCCGCCCCCGCAGCCCGTGCTGGTGCAGCAGGTCCACCAGGGCCGTCCCGGGAACCAGTTCCAGCGGCTTGCCGTTGGCAAAGGTGTACGACCCGGGCCCGAACGACGCGGTGGTGACCAGCACCCCCTTGTTCGCCCCCTTGTCCTGGACCGTGCCGTACAGATCGCGCACGGCCGTCGGCGGCACCGTGTTCCGGTAGCGCTTGACCTGCACCACGATCCGCCCGCCCCGGATCGGCGCCGGGTCCAGCGCCTCCACGTCCACCCCGCCGTCACCCGAACGCTGCGTGGTCACCGCTTCCATGCCCATCGCCCGGAACAGCTCCGCGACCAGGTTCTCGAAGTCGATCGGGTCCATCGCGAAGAGGTCCGGCTCGTCCTCGTCCGCGCCGTCCGCGTGCCCGCCGTGGCTGACGACGCCTCCGCCCACCTCGTCCGGCCGGCGCCCGGGGCGCACCGCCGTCCGCTGGTCGGGCCGCGCCGACAGCTGCCCGCCCAACCCCGACACCAGGCAGTCCACCGCGCTGACCTGCTCCAGCCGCAGCCCCGCGAAAGCGCTGCGCGCCGCGGGCACCGTGGCGAGCACGAACCGCGCCTCCTGCCCCGTCGCCGGATCGTGGCAGTCCACGAACCCGTTGACCACGACGGAGTCCAGTACGCCGAACTCGTCCGCCGCGTACAGCTCGCGCACGACCAGCAGCATGCACTGCGCCACCAGGTCCCTGTACAGCGCCCGCCGCTCCGTGACCGGCCGGGGCTTCACCTTGTCCTGGTCCGTGCTCGGCAGGTACTGCACCGCCCTGGCCTCCGGCACCACCGCGTACCCGGGCAGCTCCCAGTCCAGGACCAGCTGGCGCGCGGCGCGGTCGTACGCGGCCGCCACCTGCCTCGGCAGCGCCTCGGGCCAGGCCGTCGAGGCGTACAGAGCGGCCGAGAAGTACTCCACGGCCGCCTCGGCGTCGCCCGAGCGCAGGGCGTCGGCCAGCTCGGCGAGCCCGCTGTTGTGCGCCCGTACCCCGGCGAGCTGCTCCGCCGCCCACCGGTCGTACTGCTGCCGGTACGCCGCCAGCTGCTGCTGCCGCTGCGCCTCCGCGGCGGTCGCGGCCTGCCAGGCCTGGGTGTACCGGGCGTGCGCCTCCCGCTCCGCCTGCGCCCGGTGGTTCGAGCCGAGCGTCCAGCCACTGCTCTGGTGCTGGAAGTCCTCGATGCGGGGCAGCGGCACCGGCTGCGCCAGGGCCCCGGGGTTGAACGGCTCCAGCTGCTCGGACCGGACCAGGGAGGCCGTCCGGAACGCCGGCGCCCGGCAGCCCGCGACCAGCAGGCTCTTGAGGGCGGCGACCTCGGCGTCGAGCTGCGCCGTACGCCGCATGGCCTCGGCCTCGCGGTACTGGCGGTGGCTCCGGTTCGCCTCCCGCTCGTAGGCCCGCTGCCGGCGCTCCGCCTCCCGCTGCTGGATCAGCTGCGTCTGCTGCTGTCGGCGCTGGGCCTCGGCCCAGGTCCCGATCAATCCGCCCGACCGACGACTCATCAGCTGTGTACTCCCCCCACCAACCCCTGGAGGGAAAACACTAGTCGGCATTCGGGTGGTACGTCCCCCCGGTCGTACCACCCGGACGCCGTCGTACGTCCTACAGCGCGGCTCCCGCCAGCACGGCGACCGCCGCGGGCAGCACGGCTCCCGAGCCGTCGCGGCGCGGGTCCACGGCCGGCAGATCGGCCGGAGTCCCGTCGGCGGCCGCGGCGCGGGCCGGTGCGTTGCCCGCCCACGCCAGCGTCAGCAGCTCCTCGCCCTTCAGGAACCGCTGGCAGCGGACGCCGCCGGTGGCCCGGCCCTTGCGCGGGAACTGGTCGAACGGGGTCAGCTTCCCGGACCGGACCGATCCGTCCAGCGTGTCGTGCGCGCCGGCCACCGTGAGGACCAGGGCGTCCCGCGCCGGGTCCACCGCCGAGAAGTGGATCACCTTGGCCCCGTCGGACAGCTTGATGCCGGCCATACCGCCCGCCGGCCGGCCCTGCGGGCGCACCTGGCCCGCCGGGTAGCGCAGCAGCTGGGCGTCGTCGGTGATGAAGACCAGGTCCTCCTCGCCGGTGCGCAGCTCGACCGCGCCGACGATCCGGTCGCCCTCCTTGAGGGTGATGACCTCCAGCTCCTCCTTGTTGGCCGGGTAGTCCGGCACGACGCGCTTGACCACGCCCTGCTCGGTGCCCAGGGCCAGCCCCATCGAGGCCTCGTCCAGGGAGGTCAGGCAGACGACCTTCTCGTCGGGCTCCAGGGCGGACAGGAACTCCGGCAGCGGGGCGCCGCCCGCCAGGGTCGGCGCGGCGTGCGTGTCCGGCAGCTGCGGCAGGTCGATGACGGGGATCCGCAGCAGCCGGCCCGTCGACGTCACCGCGCCCACGTCCGCCCGCGCCGTCGCCGTGACCTGCGAGACGATCACGTCGTGGCGGGCCCGCCTGCCGTCGCCCTCCGGCAGCGGCTCGGCGGTCACCGTGCGCGCGAGCAGGCCGGTGGAGGACAGCAGCACCCGGCACGGGTCGTCCGCGACCTCCAGCGGGACCGCCGCGACCGAGGCGCCGGCCGACTCCAGCAGCACCGTACGGCGGTCCGTGCCGAACTTCTTCGCCACCGCCGCCAGCTCCGTGGAGACCAGCTTGCGCAGCTCGGCGTCCGATTCGAGGATCTTCGTCAGCTCCTCGATCTCGGCCGTCAGCCGGTCGCGCTCGGACTCCAGCTCCAGCCGGTCGAACTTGGTGAGCCGGCGCAGCGGTGTGTCCAGGATGTACTGGGTCTGGACCTCGCTCAGCGAGAAGCGCTCCATCAGGCGCTCCTTGGCCTGCGCGGAGTTCTCGCTCTCCCGGATCAGGGCGATGACCTCGTCGATGTCGACCAGCGCCACCAGCAGGCCCTCGACCAGGTGCAGCCGGTCGCGGCGCTTGCCGCGGCGGAACTCGCTGCGCCGGCGCACGACCTCGAAGCGGTGGTCGAGGTAGACCTCCAGCAGCTCCTTCAGGCCCAGCGTCAGCGGCTGGCCGTCCACCAGCGCCACGTTGTTGATGCCGAAGGACTCCTCCATCGGCGTCAGCTTGTACAGCTGCTCCAGCACGGCCTCCGGGTGGAAGCCGTTCTTGATCTCGATGACCAGGCGCAGGCCGTGCGCGCGGTCGGTGAGGTCCTTGACGTCGGCGATGCCCTGGAGCTTCTTCGACCCGACCAGGTCCTTGATCTTCGCGATGACCTTCTCCGGGCCGACCGTGAAGGGCAGCTCGGTGACGACCAGGCCCTTGCGGCGCGCCGTCACGTCCTCCACCGACACCGTCGCACGGATCTTGAAGGTGCCGCGGCCGCTCTCGTAGGCGTCCTTGATCCCCGACAGGCCGACGATCCGGCCGCCGGTGGGCAGGTCGGGACCCGGGACGAAGCGCATCAGCGCCTCCAGGTCCGCGTTCGGGTGCCGGATCAGGTGCCGGGCCGCCGCGACGACCTCGCCGAGGTTGTGCGGCGGCATGTTCGTGGCCATGCCGACCGCGATCCCGGAGGCGCCGTTGACCAGCAGGTTCGGGTACGCCGCGGGCAGCGCGACCGGCTCCCGCTCCTGGCCGTCGTAGTTCGGCGCGAAATCGACGGTGTCCTCGTCGATCGACTCCGTCATCAGCGAGGTCGCGTCGGCCATGCGGCACTCGGTGTACCGCATGGCGGCCGGCGGGTCGTCGTTGCCGAGGGAGCCGAAGTTGCCGTGGCCGTCGACCAGCGGCAGCCGCATCGAGAAGGGCTGCGCCATGCGCACGAGGGCGTCGTAGATCGACGCGTCGCCGTGCGGGTGCAGCTTGCCCATGACCTCGCCGACGACGCGGGCGCACTTGACGTAGCCGCGGTCGGGGCGCAGGCCCATCTCGTTCATCTGGTAGACGATCCGGCGGTGCACCGGCTTCATGCCGTCCCGGGCGTCGGGCAGGGCGCGGGAGTAGATCACCGAGTACGCGTACTCGAGGAAGGAGCCCTGCATTTCGTCGACGACGTCGATGTCGAGGATCTTCTCCTCGAAATCCTCCGGCGGCGGGGTCTTCGTGCTGCGGCGGGCCATCGCTGCGCGGCTCCTTAACCAAGGTGTCTGGACGTTCTGACGCGGACCATTGTGGACCCAGGCACCGACAAGCCGGACTACCACCCTGGGAGACCGGGGGAGCGGTGGTTCGGGAACTTCTCCGGCGGCCGACGCGCTTGCATAGAGTGACAGGTCTGAAAGAAATCTCCGCATCCTGATCGAAGGGACCTCATGCCCATGGGTCACACGGCCACCGAGCAGACCGCCGCCGGCGGTCTGACAGCGACCGAGCACCGGCTGGCCAACGGCCTGCGCGTGGTGCTCTCCGAGGACCACCTGACCCCGGTCGCCGCGGTCTGCCTCTGGTACGACGTCGGCTCGCGCCACGAAGTCAAGGGCCGTACCGGCCTGGCTCACCTCTTCGAGCACCTGATGTTCCAGGGCTCGGCCAGCGTTCCGGGCAACGGTCACTTCGAGCTGGTCCAGGGTGCGGGCGGCTCCCTCAACGGGACCACCAGCTTCGAGCGCACCAACTACTTCGAGACGATGCCGGCCCACCAGCTGGAGCTCGCCCTGTGGCTGGAGGCGGACCGCATGGGCTCGCTGCTGGCCGCCCTGGACGACGAGTCCATGGAGAACCAGCGCGACGTCGTCAAGAACGAGCGCCGCCAGCGCTACGACAACGTGCCCTACGGCACCGCCTTCGAGAAGCTGACCGCGCTGGCCTACCCCGACGGCCACCCGTACCACCACACCCCGATCGGCTCGATGGCCGACCTGGACGCCGCCTCCCTGGAGGACGCGCGCACCTTCTTCCGTACGTACTACGCGCCCAACAACGCGGTGCTGTCCGTGGTCGGCGACATCGACCCCGAGCAGACGCTGGCCTGGATCGAGAAGTACTTCGGCACCATCCCGGCCCACGACGGCAAGCAGCCGCCGCGCGACGGCTCGCTGCCGGACACCATCGGCGAGCAGCTGCGCCACGAGATCGTCGAGGAGGTGCCGGCCCGCGCGCTGATGGCCGCCTACCGGCTGCCCCACGACGGCACCCGCGAGTGCGACGCGGCCGACGTGGCGCTGACGATCCTCGGCGGCGGGGAGTCCTCCCGCCTGCACAACCGCCTGGTCCGCCGCGACCAGAGCGCCGTCGCGGCCGGCTTCGGCATGCTGCGGCTGGCCGGGGCGCCGTCCCTGGGCTGGCTGGACGTGAAGACCTCCACCGGCGTCGACGTGCCGGACATCGAGGCGGCCGTGGACGAGGAGCTCGCGCGGTTCGCCGCCGAGGGCCCCACGGGCGAGGAGATGGAGCGGGCCCAGGCGCAGCTGGAGCGCGAGTGGCTGGACCGGCTGGGCACGGTCGCCGGCCGCGCCGACGAGCTGTGCCGGTACGCCGTGCTGTTCGGCGACCCGCAGCTGGCGCTGACCGCCGTCCAGCGGCTGCTGGAGGTCACCGCCGAGGAGGTGCAGGCGGTGGCCGCGGCCCGGCTGCGCCCGGACAACCGCGCGGTGCTGGTGTACGAGCCGCTGGCCGCGGACGCCGGCGGCGATGACGCCGGCACCGCCGACGCCGACACCGCCGACGCTGCCGATGCCGACGCAGGCACCGCCGCTGCCGCCGCCGCCGACGCCGCCGTAGAGACCGACGAGAACGAAGGGGCGCAGCAGTGACCGCCGAGCCCGCAGTGACCATGACCTTCCACCCGCGGCCGGAGGCCGGCGAGGCCCGGCCGTGGGCCTTCCCGGCCCCCGGGCGGACCGTGCTGTCCAACGGCCTGACCGTGCTGCGCTGCCACCGCCCGGGCCAGCAGGTGGTGGCCGTGGAGATCATCCTCGCGGCCCCGCTGGACGCCGAGCCCGACGGCCTGGACGGCGTGGCCACCATCATGGCCCGCGCGCTGTCCGAGGGCACGGACAAGCACTCCGCCGAGGAGTTCGCCGCCGAGCTGGAACGCTGCGGTGCCACGCTCGACGCGCACGCCGACCACCCGGGCGTCCGGGTCTCCCTGGAGGTGCCCGCCTCCCGGCTGCCCAAGGCCCTCGGCCTGCTCGCCGAGGCGCTGCGCGCGCCCGCCTTCGCCGACAGCGAGGTGGACCGCCTCGTGCGCAACCGGCTGGACGAGATCCCGCACGAGCTGGCCAACCCGCAGCGCCGGGCCGCCAAGGAGCTGTCCAAGCAGCTCTTCCCGGCCTCCCTGCGGATGTCCCGCCCGCGCCAGGGCACCGAGGAGACCGTCGCCCGCATCGACTCCGCCGCCGTGCGCGCCTTCTACGAGGCCCACGTCCGGCCCGCCACGGCCACCGCGGTGATCGTCGGCGACTACACCGGCACGGACCTGGACGCCGTCCTGGCCGACACCCTGGGCACCTGGACGGGCGGCTCCGCCGAACCCCTCCCGGTGCCGCCGATCACCGCCGACGACACCGGCCGCGTGATCGTCGTGGACCGGCCCGGCGCGGTCCAGACGCAGCTGCTGATCGGCCGGATCGGACCGGATCGGCACGACAGCGTCTGGGCGGCCCAGGTGCTCGGCACGTACTGCCTGGGCGGCACGCTCACCTCCCGCCTGGACAAGGTGCTGCGCGAGGAGAAGGGCTACACCTACGGCGTGCGCGCCTTCGGCCAGGTGCTGCGCTCCACGGCGCCCGCCGCCGAGGGCGGGGCGACCGGTGCGGCGATGCTCGCCATCAGCGGCTCGGTGGACACTCCGAACACCGGCCCGGCGCTGGCCGACCTGTGGCAGGTGCTGCGCACCCTGGCCGAGGGCGGGCTGACCGACGCCGAGCGGGACGTGGCCGTGCAGAACCTGGTGGGCGTGGCCCCGCTGAAGTTCGAGACGGCCGCCTCGGTCGCGGCCACCCTGGCCGACCAGGTCGAGCAGCAGCTGCCCGACGACTACCAGGCCCAGCTGTACGCCCGGCTGGCCGGTACGGGCACGGTGGAGGCGACCTCGGCGGTCGTCAGCGCCTTCCCGGCGGACCGGCTGGTCACCGTGCTGGTGGGTGACGCCGCGCAGATCGAGGAGCCGGTCCGCGCCCTCGGCATCGGCGAGGTCACCGTCGTCGGCAACTGAGGCGCAGCGGTGAGCACGAGCGACTGCACGAGCAACTGAGCATGTGCGCAGCGAGCAACTGAGCTTGTGTGCAAGGGGCCCTGGCGGGATGTCCGTCAGGGCCCCTTTGTGTTCCTTGAGTTGAATGCCCGATTCGCGGCGTTCATGGAGAGGTTGCGCGTATGCGGTGTGGCGTACGCAACAAAAGTGCGCCTCTGTTTGGCGATTGACTGATGATCCCCCTAGCGTCGGCGTTGCTGTCCGTCAGTTGTGACAGCCGCAACCGCGGCACCGGGCAGCGATCGCCGAGTCCCCGTCAGGCGCGAGCCTGGGGAGCCGGGGACCCACATCAGTCCCTGGGGTGAATCGGACCACCTCGCCAGAGGGGCCCGTAGGAGACCTTCCTGCTCCGAACCCGTCAGCTAACCCGGTAGGCGAGAAGGAAGGAAAGGATCAGCCTCTTCATGGGCACTCGTGGCGCCGGTAAGCACCGTGGTTCCAGCCGCCTGAGCAAGAAGGCCGCCGGCATCGCCGGGATCGCCGCCCTCGCCACCACGGGCGTCGTCGGCACCCTGGCCGCCCCCGCGTTCGCGGCGGACAACGACTCCAGCACCCAGGACGTGGGCCTGAAGGCCGCGGTCGTGGCCGACGAGCTGGCCGGTGACATCCAGGCCCAGGCCGACGCCCAGCAGCACGCCGCCGAGGCCGCCGCCGCCAAGGCGCAGGCCGAGGCCGAGGCGAAGCAGAAGGCCGCCGAGGCCAAGCGCCTCGCGGAGGCCAAGGCCAAGGCCGAGCGTGAGGCCAAGGAGCGCGCCGCCCGCGAGGAGGAGCGCCGCCGCCTCAACACCTTCGTCTCGCCGCTGGCGGACTCCTACATCAGCACCTCGTACGGTGCCGGCGGCGCCATGTGGTCCTCCGGCAGCCACACGGGCATCGACTTCCACGCCGCCACCGGCACCTCCGTGCGCGCCGTCGGCGCGGGCGTGATCGTCGAGGCCGGCTACGGCGGCGCGTACGGCAACAACGTCGTGATCAAGCACAACGACGGCACGTACACCCAGTACGCCCACATGTCCTCGCTGAGCGTCTCGGTCGGCCAGCAGGTCACCCCGGGCCAGCAGATCGGCCTGTCGGGCTCCACGGGCAACTCCAGCGGCCCGCACCTGCACTTCGAGGCCCGCTCCGGCGCCAACTACGGCTCCGACATCGACCCGGTCGCCTACCTCCGCTCGCACGGCGTCAGCCTCTGACCCTGACGGGCCCGCGGCTCCCGCCGCGCACCGCACACCACGAAGGACCCCGGCTCCTGCTGAGCCGGGGTCCTTCGCGTTGCGCGGATGCTTTCGAGCGACGGGCTTCGCGCGGACCGCGGCCGCTGATGTTTCGTATTTCCGTCCGGCTTCCGTTCATCATCGGAAACAATGTTGTGTTGCCATAGAGTCGCACTCATGACGTATGCATTAAGCGGAGGTCCGGTTTTGCGTATTCCAGCGCACGCGGTCTGCACCGCGATCCGGGACGACATCGTCTCCGGTGTTTTCGAGCCCGGCGGCAGGCTCACCGAGGAACTCCTCGCCCGCCGCTACGGAGTCTCCCGGGTCCCCGTCCGCGAGGCGCTGCGCACGCTGGAGTCCGAGGGCTTCGTCACCACCCGGCGCCACGCGGGGGCCTGTGTCGCCGAGCCGACCGAGCTGGAGGCCGCCGACTTCCTGGAGATGCGCATGCTGCTGGAGCCGCTCGCGGCGGCGCGCGCCGCCCGTCGGCGCACCGATGCCCATCTGAAGGTGCTGCGCGGCCTCGTCAGGCTCGGCCAGGAGCGTGCCCGGCGCGGCCAGGGCGAGGATCTGCGGTCGCTGGGCGGCTGGTTCCACGAGACGCTCGTGCAGGCCTCGGCCAGCCCCGGACTGGTCGCCCTGCTGACCCAGCTGCGCCACAAGGTCGCCTGGCTGTACGCGGTGGAGGCGCCGGCCCGGCCGGTGGAGTCCTGGGCGGAGCACGGCGCGATCGTGGACGCGGTGACCCGCGGCGACGCCGAGCGGGCCCGGGCGCTGACGGCCGCGCACGCGGACCGCGCGGCGGGGGCACACCGGCTGCGTGTGAGGACCTCGCAACCTGCCGTAAACACGGCGAGCGGCCGGCATTAACAAAGGCCGTATACAAATGAGGGGCGCCCAGAATTTCCGGGCGGGGATCCGCTTTTCCGGGACCGGGGTCTGCTGCCCGGGGGCCCGATTTTCCGGTCCCCTTTCCGGGCTCCCCATTTCCGGGCTCCTGTTTCCGGGGCCCCGTTTTTCGTGCCCGCGCGCACCCGCAAAAAGGGCGGGGCCGCGGCCGCCGGGCATGCGCCGGCTGCCGCGGCCCCGCCGCGCCGCTCACCCCGCGACCGCGGGGACCCGAAGGGCTCAGACGGTCTCGGGGAGTTCCTCAAGACCCTCGGCGACCAGCTTCGCCAGGCGGTCGAGCGCGATCTCCGCGCCCTCGGCGTCCGAAGCCAGGACGATCTCCTCGCCGCCCTGGGCGCCCAGGCCCAGCACCGCGAGCATGGAGCCGGCGTTGACCGGGGTGCCGTCGGCCTTGGCGATGGTCACCGGGACGCCGGACGACGTGGCCGCACGGACGAAGATCGAGGCGGGACGAGCATGCAGGCCCTCGGCCCAGCCGACGTTGACGCGGCGCTCTGCCATGGTGATGCCCTTCAGGTTTCTGCGGGTTGTCTAGACCAGTCTCTCACGACGCCCGGAATGCTCCGACCGACCCTCGGTCCGGCTCCTCCTGCACTCCGACCTTCCCCAGCTTGCACCGATTTGCCGGAATTTATCGTATGCGCCGCGCTGGCGCCGTCCGCGGCCCCGGGCCTTAGGGTGAGCCCCATGACCACCGCGGCGGACCCCTCGTACCCGGCCCACTGGGAAGCGGACGTCGTGCTGCGCGACGGCGGCACCGCGCACATCCGCCCCATCACCCCCGCCGACGCCGGCCGGCTGGTCAGCTTCTACGAGCAGGTGTCGGACGAGTCGAAGTACTACCGCTTCTTCGCGCCCTACCCGCGGCTGTCCGACCGGGACGTGCACCGCTTCACGCACCACGACTACGTGGACCGCGTCGGCCTCGCCGCCACCGTCGGCGGCGAGTTCATCGCCACCGTCCGCTACGACCGGATCGGCCCCGACGGCCACCCCGCCACCGGCCCCGCCGACGAGGCCGAGGTCGCCTTCCTGGTCCAGGACGCGCACCAGGGCCGCGGCGTGGCCTCCGCCCTCCTCGAACACATCGGAGCGGTCGCCCGCGAGCGCGGCATCCGCCGGTTCGCCGCCGAGGTGCTGCCCGCCAACACCAAGATGATCAAGGTGTTCAAGGACGTCGGGTACGAGCAGAAGCGCACCTTCGAGGACGGCGCCGTGCACCTCACCCTCGACCTCGAACCCACCGCCGAGTCCCTGGCCGTCCAGCGCGCCCGCGAACAGCGCGCCGAGGCCCGCTCCGTGCAGCGCCTGCTCGCCCCGCGCTCGGTCGCCGTCGTCGGCGTCAGCCGCAGCGGCTCCGGCGTCGGCGCCGCCGTCCTGCGCAACCTGCGCGACGGCGGCTTCCGCGGCGATCTCTACGCCGTGAACGAGGCCGTCACGACCGACCTGCTCGAAGGCGTACGCGCCTACCGGGCGCCGGCCGACATCGGCGCCCCCGTCGACCTCGCCGTGGTCGCCGTCCCCGCCGACCGGGTCCCCGAGGTGGTCACCGCCTGCGGCGACCTCGGCGTCCAGGGCCTGGTCGTGCTCTCCGCCGGCTTCGGCGAGAGCGGCCCCGAAGGCCTGGCCCGGCAGCGCGAACTGGTGCGCCAGGCCCGCTCGTACGGCATGCGCATCGTCGGCCCCAACGCCTTCGGCGTGATCAACACCGCCCCCGACGTCAGCCTCAACGCCTCCCTGGCCGCCACCCCCGACCCCACGCCGCTGCGCGGCCGGATCGGGCTGTTCAGCCAGTCCGGCGCCATCGGGATAGCACTGCTCTCCGGGCTGCTGCGGCGCGGCGAAGGACTGTCGTCCTTCGTGTCCGCGGGCAACCGGGCGGACGTCTCCGGCAACGACATCCTCCAGTACTGGTACGACGACCCGGCCACCGACGTCGCCCTGATGTACCTCGAAACCCTCGGCAACCCGCGCAAGTTCACCCGCCTCGCGCGCCGCACCGCCGCCGTCAAGCCCGTCGTCGTCGCCAAGGGCGGCCGGCACACCGGAGCCACCCCCGCCGGTCACGCCGTCCCCGCCACCCGGCTGCCCGACGCCACCGTCTCCGCCCTGCTCCGCCAGGCCGGCGTGATCCGCGTGGACACCGTCACCGAACTCGTCGACGTGGGGCTGCTGCTGGCCTCCCAGCCGCTGCCCGCCGGCCCCCGCGTCGCGATCCTCGGCAACTCCGAGTCCCTCGGCGTGCTCACCTACGACGCCTGCCTGTGGGAGGGCCTGCGCCCGCTGCCCCCGCTGGACCTGACCACCGACGCCGGGCCGGAGGACTTCCGGACCGCGCTGGCCGAGGCGCTGGCCGCCGACACCAGCGACGCCGTCGTCGTCACCGCCATCCCCTCCGTCGGCGAGCCCGGCTTCGCCGACGACCTCGCGGCCGCCCTGCGCGAGGCCGTCGCCCATGGCCCGGGCAAGCCGGTCGTCGTCGTCCACGTCGAGCTCGGCGGACTCGCCGAGGCCCCGCCCGCCACCGGCCCCGCCGCCCCCGCCGGCCGCCCGCAGCACCGGCCGCAGGGCCGGTCCGACGGGAGTGAGGCCGACGGGAGCGAGTCCGACGGGAGCGAGCCCGACACGAGCGTGCCCGCCCCGCCGCCCGCCCGCATCCCCGCCTACCCGGCCGCCGAGCGGGCCGTACGGGCCCTCGCCGAGGCCGTCCGCCACCAGCAGTGGCGCCGTGCCGAGTCCGAGGCCGGCCAGGTGCCCGAGTACGACGACATCGACGCCAAGGGCGCCGCCGCCCAGCTCGCCGGCCTGCTCACCGGGCTCGGCCCCGACGAGGTCGCCACCCTGGCCGACACCGATGCCGGCGCCCTGCTGGCCCGCTACGGCATCGAGGTCCTGCCGACCCTGCCCACCCCCACCCCCGACGAGGCGGCCCGGGCCGCCGCCCGGCTCGGATACCCCGTCGCCCTGAAGACCACCGCCCCGCACCTGCGCCACCGCGCCGACCTGGGCGGCGTACGCCTGGACCTGACCACCGAGGCCGAGCTGCGCCGGTCGTACGACGAGCTGACCGAGGCCTTCGGCAAGCCGGCCGAGCTCCAGCCCGTCGTGCAGGCCATGGTCCCGCGCGGGGTGGACACCGTCGTCCGCTCCGTGATCGACCCGGCCGCCGGCGCGGTCCTGTCCTTCGGGCTGGCCGGAGTGCCCTCCGAGCTGCTCGGTGACACCGCCCACCGGCTCGTCCCGGCCACCGCCCGGGACGCCGCCGAGCTGATCCGCACCATCCGCGCGGCACCCCTGCTCTTCGGCTGGCGCGGCAGCGACCCCGTCGACACCCCCGCCCTGGAGGACCTCCTGCTGCGGCTGTCCCGGCTGGTGGACGACCACCCCGAGGTGATCGGCGTCTCACTGGAGCCGGTCGTCGTCGCCACCGAGGGCCTCTCCGTGCTCAGCGCCGAGGTCCGCATCGCCCACCCCCCGGCCCGTACCGACCTCGGGCCGCGGACCCTGCCGAGTTACTGAGCCCCGTACGGCGAGGCGGAGACGCCCCTCGCGGGCCGTAGGATGGACCTCATGGCGAAATCCGGTACGACGACCCAGGGGCTGCGCGCGGCGATCGAGCGCAGCGGCTACTACCCGGCACTCGTGGCCGAGGCGGTGGAGGCCGCGGTGGGCGGCGAGCCGATCTCGTCGTACCTGGTCCACCAGGAGACCACCTTCGACTCCAACGAGGTGCGCCGGCACGTCACGGTGCTGGTCCTGACCGGCAACCGCTTCATCGTCAGCCACACCGACGAGCAGGCCGCCGACGCCGGGTCCCCCTCGCCGTACGCGACCACCTCGACCGAGTCGGTCAAGATCGGCGCGATCTCCTCGGTGGTGCTCAGCCGCGTCGTCGCCAACCCCGAGTCGTACACCCCCGGCACCCTGCCGCGCGAGGTCGTCCTGACCATCGGCTGGGGCGCCGTCTCGCGCATCGACCTGGAGCCCGCCGCCTGCGGCGACCCGAACTGCGACTCCGACCACGGCTACACCGGCAACTCCACCGCCGACGACCTGAGCCTGCGGGTCAGCGAGGCCGGCGACGGCCCCGAGGCGGTCCGTCAGACCCTCGCCTTCGCGCAGGCCCTCTCCGAGGCCACGGCGGCAGCCGCCGCGGCCCGCTGATGACGTACTCCGCGGCGCAGGACGCCTGGGGGTACCCCAGGCCCGAGGCCGGGGGAGAGCCGGAACTGCTCGACCTCGCCGGCGCCCCCGTCCCGCACTACGGCACCGGCTCGCTCGCCGACCTGCTGCCCACCCTGGCCGCGAACCAGGGGGTGCCCGGCCTGACCGCCTCGATCACCGAGCTCGCCCCGGCCGACCGCGCCTGCGTGTTCCTCGTCGACGGGCTCGGCTGGGAGCAGCTGGCGGCCCACCCCGCCGAGGCCCCCTTCCTGACCTCCCTGCTGGGCAGCTCGCGCGGCGGCACCGGCCGCCCGATCACCGCCGGCTTCCCCGCCACCACCGCCACCTCCCTGGCCTCCGTCGGCACCGGCCTGGCCCCGGCCCGGCACGGGCTGCCCGGCTACGCCGTGCGCAACCCGTCCACCGGCGAACTGATGAACCAGCTGCGCTGGCAGCCCTGGACCTCGCCGCAGGTCTGGCAGCCGTACCCGACGGTCTTCCAGCTCGCCGACGCGGCCGGGGTGCACACCGCGCAGGTGTCCGCCCCCGCCTTCCAGAACACCCCGCTCACCAAGATCGCGCTCAGCGGCGGCACCTTCCACGGCCGGATGACCGGCGAGGAGCGGATGGACCTCGCCGCCCTCCAGCTCGCCGCCGGCGAGCGCGCGCTGGTGTACACGTACTACAGCGAGCTCGACGGCGCCGGCCACCGGCACGGCGTGGACTCCGACGCCTGGCGCGGCCAGCTGATGTACGTCGACCGGCTCGTCCAGCGCCTCGCCGAGCAGCTGCCGCCCCGTACGGCGCTCTACGTGACCGCCGACCACGGCATGGTGGACATCCCCTTCGACGAGGACTCCCGCATCGACTTCGACGAGGACTGGGAGCTCGGCGCGGGCGTCGCCCTCCTCGGCGGCGAGGGCCGGGCCCGGCACGTCTACGCGGTGCCCGGCGCCGAGGCCGACGTACTGACCGTCTGGCGCGAGGTGCTCGGCGACCGCTTCTGGATCGCCGGCCGCGAAGAGGCCCTGGAACTGGGCTGGTTCGGGGCGCCCGGCGAATGCGACGAGCGGGTCCTGGGCCGGATCGGCGACGTGGTCGCCGCCGCGCACGACACGGTCGCCATCACCGCGTCGGTCAACGAGCCGAACGAGTCCTCGCTGACCGGCATGCACGGCTCGATGACCGCGGCGGAACAGCTCGTCCCGCTGCTGGAGATCCGCTCCTCCTGACCCGGCGCCGCCCGCCCCGTCCGCACGGCCGCCCTCACCCACCTGACCCGAAAGGTCCCGTACCGCCATGCCCGAGCTGGTGTTCTTCTCCGGAACGATGGACTGCGGAAAGAGCACCCTCGCTCTTCAGATCACCCACAACCGCTCCGCGCGCGGCCTGCAGGGCGTGATCTTCACCCGCCAGGACCGGGCCGGCGAGGGCAAGCTGTCCTCGCGGCTGGGGCTGGTGACGGAGGCCGTCGAGGTCGCCGACGCGATGGACCTCTACGGCTACCTGGTCGGGGAGCTCTCCAAGGGCGGCAGGGCGGACTACGTGATCGTGGACGAGGCCCAGTTCCTCGCCCCGGAGCAGATCGACCAGCTCGCCCGCATCGTCGACGACCTCGACATGGACGTCTTCGCCTTCGGCATCACCACCGACTTCCGCACCAAGCTCTTCCCCGGCTCGCAGCGGCTCATCGAACTGGCCGACCGGATCGAGCAGCTCCAGGTGGAGGCCCTGTGCTGGTGCGGCGCCCGCGCCACCCACAACGCCCGTACGGTGGGCGGGGAGATGGTCGTCGAGGGCGAGCAGGTCGTGGTCGGCGACGTGAACCGCCCGGCGGAGGAGATCGGCTACGAGGTCCTGTGCCGCCGCCACCACCGCCGCCGAATGACCTCCGCCACCGCCCACGCGAGCGCCCTGTCCCCGGACGTCCTACCGGTCACTTCCGGCTGACGGCCGGTGCCGATGGCGGGCTGTCTCAGGGCTCGCAACGCTCAGGGTCGTACTTCAAGAAGGCGGACCGGTCGGCCGTCCGTGTCTTGCCGTTCTTGTTCACGAGCACCTTCCCGGGCTTCAGTGAGGCGAGCTGCTGTGCGGTGAACGACAGCTCGCCGTTCAGGGCACGGTAGCCCGCCCCGGAGCCCCAAAATTTCGCCTTGTAGGTTCCTTCGGTCTGCACGTCGGTGAGGGTGGAATCCGTGACACTCCATCCCGGGGGAGCCGTGAACAGGTCGACGGAGGCGATTCCGCCCGACATTGCATCATTCGTCACGTCCCAGCTGTAGAGGCCGTCCGTACGTCCCTTGGCATAGACGGAGAAGTCCAGCACCACGGCTTGCGCACACGGCGCAATCAGCGCCCGCGCGCCGCCCGTCTCCGTGCGCTCCATCGCCAGCACACCCGGCAGGGGTGCCGGCGTGCATCCGGCGGCGCAGGCAACGCCCACCGCCGCCATCGCCGCCGCAGCGAACCGCAGGTGCGTTCTCCGTGTCATGAAAGTTCGGGTCCCCTCACTCACAGGTCCGGCGTGGCTCCCGGCTTGATGAACTATGACCGGGCCCGGTTCAAGTAGCCACCCCACCAGAGATTCGCCTCGATCTCGAAGCAGTTCGCGTGCGAGGGCGTTCTCACCCTGAGGTGAGAGAGGGACGAGCGGGTCGCGGTCGGCTACGAGGTCCTGTGCCGCCGGCACCGCCGCCGGAGGGTCCTGGCGGCGGCGGGTCCTACGCGGGCCGGAGGCGGGTGAGGATGCCGCTGAGGTCGTGGAGGAAGAGGGGTACGCGGAATTCGTGGCCGCCCGGTTCCTCGTGGGCCTCGTGGGCGATGCCCGCGCTCAGGAGGAGGCCGCGCAGTTCACGCTGGCCGGCCAGGACCTGCTTCTCGGTGATTCCGTCGAACCACTCGACCTGCCCGTCGCCGGTTCCGGCGACCAGGAAGATCCGCTTGCCGCGGTAGTTCTCGACGTTCTCGACCGGGTTGTCGGCGCTCACCCGGGCCTCGTTCCACCGCGGTGCGCCGTAGACCGTGCCGCCGGCCAGGTCGGCCGCGGCGGCGGAGGTGTTCGCCCAGTGGGTGACCACGCCGAAGTCGCGGCGCAGGCTCGCCGGGCCGGAGTGGGCGCTCACCGAGGCGAAGTGACCGGGGTACTTGGCCGCGTACTTCAGCGCGCCGAAGCCGCCCATGGAGAACCCGGCGACGGCGCGGCCGTCGAGTTCGGCGTACGTACGGAAGTTCGCGTCGATCCACGGCACCAGCTGGGCCATGTGGAAGGTCTCCCATTTCCGGGGGCCGGCGTGGGAGTTGACGGGGTTGGCGTACCAGCCGGCGTGGCCGCCGTCCGGCATGACGACGACGACCGGCTTCCCGGCCGTCCACGCGCGCACACCGAGGCAGTCGAACCAGGTGAAGTCCGCGGTCGGCCCGCCGCCGTGGAAGAGGTACAGGACGGGGTAGCGGCGTCCGCCGTCGTGATAGCCGTCCGGGAGCAGGACGTTCACCGCGGGGTTCCAGCCGATCGCACCGGTCGCGAAGCGGTAGCGCCGCAGCCGCGGGTCGCTCTCGTCCCGGTCCACGATGCGCAAGCCGAAGCCGTCCTCGACCGGCTCCCCGGCCGGCTCCCCGGCCCCGGTCCCGGTGGCGGCCGTGGCCGGGGCCGCCGAGAGGACGTCCGCGCCGCCGAGACCCACCGCCGCGGACAGCCCGCCGGCGGCCCTCAGGACGCGCCTGCGGGTGGGGTGGTGCTCGATCATGTCCGACCTCCTGTGTGGGGCGTGCGGCGTCGCGCGGGCGGATCGGGGACGGCCCGGCCCGTGGGGCTGTGAACTACCGCACAGGCCCGATGGGTTCGAAAGCGCCGTCGCGTCGCGCGCGGACCGCTTGGATGGCCTCATGAAGATCGCGGCGCGGACACGGGCACAGGGGCGTCCGCATCCACCCGCCGGGTGGGCCGAGCCCATTCAAACCGGTCGTACGCCCCGTGTCCCGCCGTGCTGACGTCGTCGGACAGATCCCGGACAAACGCCGGACAGGGAGGTACGAGAAGTGGGACGCCAGGAACAGCCGCTCGATCCACGGCAGGGTCCCTTGGCCCGGTTCGCCTACGACCTACGGGAGCTCAGGCGCCGGGCGGGCAGCCCGTCCTACCGCGAGCTCGCCACCCGCACCCACTACTCGGCCTCCACGCTGGCCGCCGCGGCCTCCGGCCGACGGCTGCCGAGTGCGGCCGTGCTGGCCGCGTTCGTGGGCGCGTGCGGCGGTGACCCGGAGGAGTGGGAGCAGCGGCGGCTCGACACGCACAACCTCGTGACGGGTCCGCCGCTGCCGCCGCAGCCGCTCGACCCGGCGGCGGGCGAAACCCCGGCAGTCCCGGCAGCCGCGACTTCCGGCCCGGCCGGAGCGACGGCGGACGGGCCTGCGGTGGACGGCCCTGCGGCGGTCGGGCCCGGCACCGGCGAAGTCGGGCCGGTCGGACCCGGGCCGGGCGGAGGCGCGGCGGATGGGGCTGGTCCGGGCCGGCCCGTGCCAAACGGGCCCGCCGAGCACCGGCCCGCGGAGCAACGGGCCGCCGGGGCACCGGCCGCAGGTGTGGGTGGCGGGGCTGGCTCTTATACACTTATCCCGCGCCACCGG
>NZ_WTFF01000146.1 GCF_019400985.1 Streptomyces bambusae | reverse complement strand
TACGCCATGTGCAAGTGTACCATGTATCGTTCATTATCATATGCCGCCCCCCCCACAAGTTCTCACCGGGAGAGTTCGTCGGCAGCTTCAGAGTTTTAAAAGAGCCGGGCCCGGGCCCGGCGCGGCGGACCCGAGCGGCACGGACGGCAGGTCGCGACCGCCCGGCGGCTGCGGCGCGGGCGGTGAAGGCGGCACGACCGGCAGGTCCGGGGAGCCGGCCCGCCGCTGTACGGCGGAGGGCAGCGCCTGCCCCAGGGGCCCTGGCGCATCCGACGCCGGCGGAACCACCCCGGGCCCGAGCGGTGCGGTGGGTGCCTCCCGGTCGTCATGTGGTCCGGACTCTGCCGGTTCCGGACGGAGACCGGGCTGCTCCCACACTCCCGGCGGCAGCGCCGCGCCCATGGGCCGGGCGGGCGCGGCAGGCGAGGGCGGCACGACCGGACGGTCCGCCGGGAGTTCCCGCGCGCGCTGCACTTCCTGGGCGGCGGGAGGGCGCGGCGCAGCCACGGGAAGGTCTGCGGTGGCGGACGACAAGGGCGCGATGGGGGTGACGGGCCTGTCGGCCGCTCCTGAGGGCGGGCGCACGGGTGTCGGAGCGGGACCGGCAGGGGCGTCACTCGCCCCCGCGGAGATCGGCGCGCCCGGGAGGTCCCGCGGCGAGTCGGTCGGCAGCATCGGGGCCCCTGGCCCGCCGTCCCGGCCACCCGCCCCGCCCATTTCAGGCGGCACGGCTGCCGCCGGGCCGTCGGACGCTCGTACGCCCCTCGGCGCGCCCTGTGCGGCCGCTGACGGCGCGGTACGGCCCGACTCCGGACCGGCGATCCGCTGGACCGGCAGGGCGCGCACGGGCAGATCGGGCTGCGGGGCGGAGGTGAGCGACCGGCTCCGGTCCGTCGCCATGGGAACCACGGAAGCCGACTCCCCGGTGCCGACCCCGGCACCGGCGCCAGCACCGGGCTCGGTCGGCGCGGCCTCCGACCGGGACGGCGCCGGAGACGGCACGGGCGGGAACGCGGGCACAGCCGCAGCCGCGGGCGCAGGCGCGGGCACGAACGAGGTCGACGACGGCGACGGCGACGGCGACGGCGACGGCGACGGCACCACCGGACGGCCCGACGCGGCCGACCGCGACACTTCGGACGACCGCAAAGGTTCGGGCGACCGCGACGGCGAGACTGAGGGCGAGGGCGAAGGCGACGGCACCGGCACCACCGGGCTGCCCGACGGGCCCGACAGGGCCGACGGGCCCGACAGGGCCGACGTAGCCGACGTAGCCGACGTAGCCGACGGCGATGGTTCAGGTGACCGCGACGGCGAAGCTGCGGGCGAGGACGACGGCGTCGGGCCCAGCATCGCGCCCAGCCCCGGCCCCGGCCCTGGTGGCTGCGTCGGCGGCGGGGCGTACGTCGTGGTCCGCGGCGGCATCGCCGTCGCGGCCGGTTCGGCCACCCCGTGGACGACGCCTGACGGGGCGTCCGGTGTCACCGCGTGGCCCAACGCGGTCGACAGCGTCGGGTTGCGCCACGCCGACAACCCGCCCGCGAAGCCCGCGGGATCGGTCAGCAGCTCCGGCGACCCGAACGTACGCTGCACCGACGGGAGTTCGGTCCACCCCGGCGGTTCCGTCGACGTCGGCGTCGGCACGGCCGCCGGACCCGGCTCCGGATCTGTGGCCGCCGGCCCCCGATCGGCGTCGCGCCCCGAGGCAGCGGACCCTTCGCCCCCACCCCGCCCCGCCGCGGCGGCACGCCGCAGCCGGCCCCACACCGCTTCGAACACCACCGCTCACCGCCCCCCGGCCAGCCGGGCGATCAGGCCGGCGTACCGGCGGCGCTCCGCGTGCTCCAGGTCCAGGATCGAGTCCATGGACCAGTGGAAGTGATAGGCGATGTACGCGACTTCGCCGTACAGCTCGTCCGCCCCTCCGGGCCTCGTCGCGTACGTCACGATTCCCCCAGGCGCCCACCACCCGCCAGGTCCACCGCGAAGTCCGTCGCGCACGACGGGCACCGCACGTGTGCCCGGGTGTGGCCCTCCGCGTTGATCCGCCGGTAGAAGTCCTGGAGGAACGCCAGGTCCGAGGCGAACAGGTCCTCGATGATCCCGGCGTGCACGTCCGTGACCGTCCCGATCCGCTCCACCACGCGTCCCAGCAGGACCACCGACAGGTACGCCGGGTTCTCGCGCACCCGGTCGTCCCGCAGCGGCACCAGCTCGTCGCGGGCGGTCGCCAGCCGCATCACGCCCGTACGGTGGACCTGCCCGGACGGGTCCACGTATCCGCGCGGCAGCTCGAAGGTGAACTCCGTCCGCATCGTGCGGGGTTCGGCCGTCGCCGACCCGGCCGACCCGGCCGACCCGTCCGCTCCGGGCGGTGTCGTCCGGTCGGCGGCCGGCGGCACCGGCTCCTGCGTCGCGCCCGGCGGGGGCGCTGCCATCCGACGTCGCATCAGTCGATCACGCCACGTCCATCTGCTCGTACGTGATGACGAGTTTCTCCGTCAGTACGCTGGTGTCCCCGGCCTTCAGCGAGCTGATCTCCAGGCTCTTGGGCCACGCGTTGACCAGCGTGTACCGCTTGATCGGCTGGCCCTCGTAGTCGAAGACGATGATCGCGCCGCCCTTGCGGGCCGAACCCATCTTCCCGAACCGGGCGTCCTTGATCCATTTTTCGAAGTTGTTGTCGGCGGTCAGACCCCGGGTGAGGGTGACCTCGCCCGCCTTGGGCCGGCCCGGCAGCTTCTTGATGACGTACTTGCCGTCCGCCGTGTTCTGCTTCAGCTCGATGACGTCCTGTTCCATCTTCAGGCCCGTCACCTCGTTGATCTGCTTGATGACGACCCCGTCGATCTCCAGCCCGAAGGAATGGCCGACCGAGGTGTCCATGTCGGGAAGCGCCACGCCCTGTACCCCCTGCTACTGCCGCCGCTAGCGCGGTCGCTGTCGTTACTCGTTGACCAGACTGGTGCCGCCCGAGAACTGGGCCAGCCGGAAGATCACGAACTCGGCCGGCTTGACCGGCGCGATGCCGATCTCGCAGACCACCTCGCCCGCTTCGATGCCCTCCGTCGGGTTCGTCTCGCGGTCGCACTTGACGTAGAAGGCCTCGTCGGGCGTCAGCCCGAACAGCGCGCCGCGACGCCACTCGTTCACCAGGAACGCCGAGATCGTCCGCCGGATCCGCGCCCACAGGGCGTCGTCGTTGGGCTCGAAGACCACCCACTGAGTGCCCAACAGGATGGAGTCCTCGATGTAGTTGAAGAGCCGGCGTACGTTCAGGTACCGCCACGCCGCGTCGGAGGACAGGGTGCGCGCGCCCCACACCCGGATGCCGCGGCCGGGGAAGGCGCGCAGGCAGTTCACCCCGATCGGGTTGAGCAGGTCCTGCTCGCCCTTGGTCAGGTGCACGGCCAGGTCGACGGCGCCGCGTACGACCTCGTTGGCGGGGGCCTTGTGGACGCCCCGGCTCTCGTCGTTGCGCGCCCAGACGCCGGCCAGTGCGCCGCTGGGCGGTACGAAGCGGGTCTGTCCGGCCGCTCCCGGGTCCGCCACCTTGACCCACGGGTAGTAGAGGGCGGCGTACTTGGAGTCGTAGCCCGCGCCGGTCTGCCGCCATTCCTTGACCCGCTGCGGTGAGAGGTCGGGCGGCGGGTCGATGATCGCGACGCGGTTCCCCATCAGCTCGCAGTGGGCGATCATCGCGAGCTGGACGGCCTTGACGCCCTCGTCGTCGAGCGCGCCCTGCTGGTAGGCGCTCATCAGGTCGGGCACGGCGAGCATGGTGATCTCGTCGACGGTCTCCAGGCCGGCGAAGCCGGTGCGGTCGGCCGAACTCCCCACGTACGCGTCGGAGGTGAGGGCCGCGGGCACGACGGGCGCGGCCGGTTCGGGCGTGGGGGCGGGGGCGAGGGCGACCGTCTGGTTGTCCGGCCGCGCCAGGGCCTGCGACGGGCCGGCGTCCTCGACGGTGATCAGCCGGGAGCGGTCGCGTACGACGGTGACCACGTACTGGCGGTGGCTGCGCTTGCTGGAGACCTCCCAGGTCTCCTCGACGCGGTCGCCGCGCTTGACGTTGAGGGTGAACGCGTCCTCCGCGGGCGACTCGCCGCCCGCGTCCGCGACCTCGACGGCGAGTCCTTCGCCGGTGCCTTCGAGGGCGGCGACCTGGAAGCCGCCGAGCGCGGTGCGCGGACCTGCGGGCAGGGCGCCGGCGGCGGCCTTGGCGCGCTTGCCGGGGGCGGTTGCGGGGGCGGGCGCGGCGGATCCCACGGCGGGGCGGTCCTGGGCGGCGGCCGCGCCGTCGTCGCCGACGCGGACGACGTAGGCGGTGCCGCCGCCGTTGAGGAAGTACGCGTAGACGGCGTGCGCGAGGTAGGCGCCGTCGACGAACTCGCCGAAGGTGGAGGTGAACTGGCTCCAGTTGGTCACCAGGGTCGGGGCGTTGAACGGGCCGTCCGCGGCCAGCCCGACGAAGGCGGCCACTGCGGTACCCACGCCCTCGATCGGGCGGGACCCCGCCTCGACCTCCTCGACGTAGACGCCTGGTGACTTGTACGGCGGCATCCGGCCCCTCCCCCGTGGACGTGACGGTCGATCACACCCTCTCGCCTGGTCCGCCGCGTTGGTCATGACCGGTCGTGCGCCTTCGGGGGAACGTCGACATGCCCCGACGGGCAGACCGGCGTGCGCTTTCGCACGGCAGCCGGGCACTTCACGCGATCAACGCCGCCGCACACCCTGTTCCGGTGGACCGGACCACCGAGCGCCCGCAGGATGCCGAAGCCACCGGGGCGGCCGGTGCGCAGCGCCGTGCCGAGCCTGTCGAGGGAGCCGTCGGGCAGGGAGCCATCGGGCAAGGACCCGGTCATGCGGGGCCCGGCAACGAAGGACCCGCCGGCGGGCGGCCCGGCAACCAGGCGGTGAGCGCGCTGCTGGGCGACGGCGCGCGGGGCGGGGCGGCGGCGGTCGGCCAGGTCGTCGGGCTCCAGCGGCTGGCGGGCAACGGGGCGGTGAACCGGTACCTGGCGCTCCAGCGCTTCGACCCTACGGCCCGCCCTGCCCCCGCCCCGGCCCAGGCCCCGGACGTCCGGCGGGAGGAAGCCGGGGGCGCGGGGGCGGGGACGGGGACGGGGCCGACGTCGGAGTCGGAGTCGGAGCCAGCCGCGCACGGTGCCGACGGTGTCGGCGGGGGGGTGGGGCACCGAGGTACGCGGGAACCCGGACAGGAACGGGAACCGGCCGCGGACGGGAGTTCCGGGGGAGCCAGGGCAGGCGGGCCGGGTCCGGACCCGGGCCGGGACCCGGAGGCCGCCGGCGGCCGCGCCGAGGCCGGCCGGGAGCACGGCGCCCGGGAAGCCGGTGACCTCGGAGGCGGTGACCGGGAGGGCGGTGACCGAGACGGCAGCGCCAGGGAAGGCGGTGACCGAGACGGCAGTGCCCGGGGTGACAGCGGCCGGGGTGACAGCGGCAGGGACGGCTCCGCCGCGGAAGGCGCGCAGGGCGCAGGAGGCACGGACGGCGGACGTGACGGCCGGGCGGGCGAAGGCGGGGAACGCCGGGGCTCCCGGCCCGCCGGACCGGAGGGCGGCGGCCGGCAGAGCGGGGAGGACACCGGGCGCCAGGCCGACGGCGGGGCCGATACGGAGACCGCGCCGGGCGGCGGGCCGGGGCAGGGACCCGCGGACGGCGATCTGATCAGCACCGAACTCGCCGAACACGAGCGGTGGGCGGGCTCGTACGGCAGCCTCGGCACGGCCGGCAGCGACGACCGCGCCCGGTTCCTGCTGGACATGGCCGGCCAGGGCGCGGCCAGCGGCGCGGCCGGCGGCGCGGTGATGGGCTTCGCGATGAGCGCGATCGGCGCCGCCGTCGGGCAGGTCGCGGGCCGCCGGCTGGCCACCCTGGCCGTGTCGAGGGGGGCCACGGCGACCCCCGTGCCGGGTCTGGGCCCGGCCATCGGCGGGGTGATGGCGCTCGCCGGTCTGGCGATGCGCGACTGGAGCGCGACCGGGCAGACCATCGGCCGCATCGGTACGGGTACGGGATACGAGCGGCTCGCCAACGACCTGGAGGGGCTGGCCGAGGTGCTCGACGTCACGATGTCCCTGATGGACGTGGTGGCCGGCGTCCTCGGCGGTATCGCGGTCGGCATGTGGGTGGGCGCCGTGCTGTCGGGTGGCACGCTGGCTCCGCTGGCGGCGACGCTGTCGGGGGTGGCGACGGGCATGGGCATCGCCACGACGGCGGTGGGGCTCATCATCAACGTGATCGTCCGGCCGGTGGTCACCGCGCTGCGCGCGCTGCACGCCTTCGACTCCCAGGGCGATCCCGCGTCCATCGAGGCGCAGGGCCAGCAGCTGTCGGCGGCGGCCGGGCAGGTCAGCGGTGCGGTGGTGGGCGCGCTCGCCGCCAAGGTCGGCGCCCGGGTCGGGACCGCGGGCGGCAACCGCATCGACCGCGGCATCACCCGCCTCCAGGAACGTGCGGCGGGCGGCAGGCCCTCGGGTTCGGTCACCTCCTCCGGGGGCCCGCGGCTGCACGTGGAAATGCCGGAGGCACCGGGCCCGGCCGCCCACGCGGACGCGGACGCGGATGCGGGAGCGGGCGCGGGCGCGGCGCCACACGTGGACGCGGACGCGGGCACCACGCCGCACGTGGACGCGGATGCGGATGCGGGCACTACGCCGCACGGGGACGCGGATGCAGGCGCCACGGCCACGCACACGGACGCCGATGCGGGCCCCACCACCCACTCCGACGCCGACGCGGGCCCCACCCACTCCGACACCGACCCCGGCCCGGCACCGCACTTCGACACGGACGCCGACGCCGGCCCCACACACTCCGACACCGACCCCGGACCCCCGCCCCACTTCGACACGGACGCCGACGCCGGCCCCACGGCCACGCACACGAATGCCGATACCGATGCCGGCGGTACCCCGCACCCCGACGCAGGCGCCGACACAACGCCCGCCCCCGCCCCCGCCCCCGCCGACGGAGGCACCGGCACGGGCCCCGCCCGCCCCGCGCCCTCCGCTCCCTCGCCCGTGTCCGGCACCCCGTCCCCGGTCCGGGCCGACGTCGAGATCCGCGGGGACTTCTCCGACGAGGCGATGTCGGTGAACAGCCGGCGCAACCGCGGCGATGCGCAGGCCGGTGACATCGGGCAGCACAGCCACCAGGGTCGGCGCGGCGACGCGCTGATCTCCGAACACGTCGTCCCAGGCGCTCAGGTGCGCGACGCGACCATCGATCCGGCGACCGGTACGCCGGACTGGCAGCGGACCAGCGCCAGTGGTTCGGACGGGGCCGACTACCGGCGCGCGACGACGATCGCCGAACACGCGGCGGTCGCCGAACACAAGACGCGTCTCGACAACCAGGCCACTGCCGCCCTGCAGGCTCAGGGCGGACCCCGCAGCCTCACCGACGACCTCCTCCTGCCCTCCCTCGACCGCCACCAGCAGGCGGTCGACACCGCGATCGCGAACGGCGAGATCCAGCCCCATCAGGCGACCGACCCCACGCACCGCGCGCTCGCGGCGCAGGCCGAGCTGTGGGGTGCGGGTGACGCGGCGGGCAGCGCGCAGGCGCGGGCCGACGCCGATGCGTCCGGGACCCCTCTCGCCCAGCCCCGTTCGGCGGAGCAGCGGCACGCCGTGGCCGAGCAGCGGCGCAGCGCACGGCTGGCGTCGGAGGGCGTAGGGGGATTCGACGACTACGACTGGGACGCGACGTTCAACGCCGCGCCGGAGCACGGGCCGGCCCCCGCCTCGCCGGGAGGCACTCCTCACACGCCCGCCCCCGCCTCCCCGGGAGGCACCGCCCACACGTCGGCGCCCGCGGCCACGCCCGCCTCCGCGTACGCCGACCACACCCAGACCCTGCCGCCCACCACGGACCGCGCCGCGGCGATGGCGCAGTACCAGGCGCAGGTGCGGGCCGACCCGGGACGGGAGTCGGGGGTGTGGCGGGACTCCGCCGGCAACTACCACGTGATGCAGGGCGGAGCCGACTCGGTCGCCCCGCCGAGCGTGGCGGGGCCGTTGGAGCTCGTCTACCACAGCCATCCCACCAGCGCCGATCCGGCGTGGCAGAGCCTGAACAGCCAGCCCTCGCAGGCGGGCGGCGACTTCAGCGTGCTCCAGGAGCAGCACGGGCAGGGCCTGGCCGGCCGGCGGCAGACCTCCGAGCTGCACTTCCCGGTGTACGACGCGGACGGCAACCACACCGGGTACGGCGCGACGCAGTTCGCCTACGACCCCACGCACCCGCTGTCGTTGCAGGTGCAGACCTCGACCCCCGGCGGCGGCACCACCACCCAGCGCTACCGGGACTTCGCCGACTACCAGCAGCGCGCCCGGGTCGGCGCGAGCGGTGGCACGTCGGCCGAGCGGTCGGCGACGCTCGCCGGTGCCCAGGCGCAGCTGCGCGCCGACCGGGCCGCGGCCGGCGCCCGCATCGACGCGACCACGCGCGAGCTGCAGCCCGGGCCCGGGATGGTCGGCATCCGCGAAGGCCGCCAGCAGGGACGGGAGTGGGGACAGGCCCACGGCCAGGGGCAAGGGCAAGGGCAGGGACAGGGACAGACGCAGGGGCAGGCACAGGGGCAGGAATCGGCCGCGGGCTCCGCGGCGGGCGGGGCCGGGCCGTCGCGGCGCGGTCCGGCGTACACCGCCCTGGCGGCGGGTCTGCGGCCCGGCGAGGTCGTGGAGATCCCCGTCAACCCGGCCTATCCGGCGCCGCCCGGCACCCCCGCCGAGCTCGCCGTGCTCCGTGAACGCATCGCCGTGACCCGCCAGGCCCAGGCCCAACTCGCCCGCACCGAGGGCGGGATGGCCGCCCAGGCGGCCACCCAGCGCGGGCAGGACGCCCAGCTGGGCCGGGCGGGTGAGGTGTCGCAGCAGTTGATCGCGGGCGGGCAGGCGCAGTCGGCGGCCACCAGGGAGACGCAGTCGACCAACCGGGAGCAGCAGTCGACGGCGGGCGGAGCCATCGAGACCCTGGGCCGGACGGCGCAGGAGGCGGGGGCGGTCGCGACGCTGGTAGGCAGCTTGCAGATGTTCCGGGGCATGGCGAACCTGTTCGGCTACCTGCCCGGGAGCCTGGGCAACAGCGCGCGGGGCGCGAGCGCCGACTCGGAGCGGCTGATCACGGCGCTGGGGCGGGTCAGGGAGGCGAGCGCCACGCAGGGCCAGATGGAGGGGCGGCGTACGGGCATGCAGGCCGACGAGGCGCGCATCGGGGCGGTGGAGCAGGGCAACCAGCGGACCGAGGGCGAACTCGACCAGGGCCGCCGGCAGGTCGAGGAGCTGCGCTCGCGCAACCAGGAGCGGCTGGGCGAGTCCGAGGCGACGCGCGACCAGGCCCGCCAGGAACGGCAGGCCGCCGCCGGAGACGAGGAGCGGACGCAGGGCGCCCACGACGACCTGCTCGCCCGGATGGGGGCGTGGGCGGGCGAGCACCGAGCCGCCCGGGAGACCGCCGTCGCAACCGCCCGCGCCCGGCTGGCGGCCCAGGGATACGCAGTTCAGGAGACCCAATGAGGACGCCCATGCCCGCCGCAACGCCTGGCGGCGGCACGACACCCGACGCCACGCCTGCCGGCCCCACGGCTCCTGGCCCCACGGCCGCTGCTGCCAAGACCGTTGGCGGCACGGCTACCGGCGCCACGACCCCGGACGCCACGGCTGCCGGCCTCCCGACCGGCGGCACCTCTGCTGGCAGCCCCACGGCTCCTGGCCCCACGGCTGCTGCCGCCGAGACTGTTGGCGGCACAGCCGGCGACGCCGCGCCTGCGGACGCCCCGACCCCGGACACCACGCCTGCCGGCGCCACAGCCCCGGACGCCACGGCCGCCGGCCTCCAGACCGCCGGCACCACTGCTGGCAGCCCCACGCCTGACGGCCCCACGGCTGCTGCCACCAAGACTGTTGGCGGCACAACCGGCGACGCCGCGCCTGCCGACGCCCCGACCCCGGACACCACGCCTGCCGGCGCCACAGCTGCCAGCGCCCCCACCGCCGGCACCACAGCTACCGGCGCCCCGGGCCCCGCCGCTCCGCCCCCCGTCGCCCCGGTCCCCGCCGCCCCGGCGGCCACCGCGGCAACCGCGGCCGCGCGGGAGGAGGTTGCCCGGCTGCGTGGTGGGGAGCCGGGGGCGTTGGCCGAGGCGTTGGAGCGACTGGCGACGGCGGCGACGCAGGACGGTGACCTCGGTACGACGGCGGTCGCGCTGGAGGAGGCCGCCGGGGTGTGGGACCGCCTGGCGGAACCGGCCCGCGAGGGCTTCTGCCTGCTGTTGGCCGCCACGACGCAGCGGCTGCGCGGGGACCTGGGGGCGGCCCGGCACAACCTGGAACGGGCGGCGGCCGCCGAGGGGTTGCCGGACGGCGTGCGCCGGGCGCTGGAGGTCGAGCGGGCCGAGCAGGCGCTGGCACTGGGCGACGCGAAGACGGCGTACGCGGGTTTCGGCGAGGTGCTCGAACTCCTCGACGCCGGGCAGGACGGGCTGGTCCGGGCGCGTGTCCTGGGGCGGCGTGCCGCCGCGGGGATCGCGGCGCAGCGGTGGCACGACGCGGCCGGTGACCTGATGGACGCCGAGGAGCTGTTCACCGCGCACGGCGAGCCCGACGAGGCGGAGGCCGCCGCGCTCGGTGCGGCGCTGGCCGTGGCACACGCGGAGCCGGAGACCGCGGAGCGGGTGTGGGCGGCGGTCTCGGCGACGGCGCCGCGCGACGGCACGTCGGCGGCCCGACGGGGCATCACCGGCGGCCGGATCGCCTTGCTCGCCGGGGACGCGGCGCTGGCGCTGGGTCGCTTCGACGCGGCCCGACAGGGCGCCTTGGACGCCGCCGACCCGATCGCCTACCTGGCCGCCGTCAGCGAGACCGTGGGGGCCGCCGAGGCCCTCGGGGACGACGCGACGGCGTACGCCCGTCTCGCGACCGCCTGGGTCACGGTCGGCGATCTGCTCGGCGCGGAGGCGGGCCGGGCGCTGGTCCGCCCGCTGCTGGAACAACTCCGCGAACGTCTGGGCCCGACCCGCTTCGCCGCAGCCCGCACCGCGTACGAGAAGCGGCCCCGGGCGCACTGACGTCCAGGCCGGCAGCACGTCCCACGTCCCCGAGGGCGCGGCCCCGTCCCACCGCGGGCGTAGCCGCTGCGCGGTGCTGTTTCCCCTCCCCGCCCCTTCCCGTAACCGGGGCTCCGCCCCGGACCCCCAGCGGTGCGGCGCGGCGCCGTGGTCGGGGACTCTGCCCCCGAACCCTCCCCCAGACTTCGTCCGGGGGTGCCCCCAGCGCCTCAAGCGCCGGCGGGGCTGGGTATGCCGGCCCCGGGGCCCTACCTCTGACCCCAGCCGCAAGGTAGCGAGACGATCACGTGATCGCCGCAGTGGCGGTCTGCTCGTCGTGTTCGCGGAGCATCCGCACGACGGTGGCCAGTGAGGGGTGCCGGCCCTTCTTCGCTCCGGTGGTGATGACGAGCCGCTTGGCGATGTCGCGCAGGCTCATCTCCTGGTCGCACAGGTGGAGCGCCATGGACAGCATGGACTTGTCGGTAACGCCCGCGCCGCCGATGGTCTTGCCGCGCTTGCGGGCGGACTCGTGGCCTTCGAGGGTGCGGTCACGGATGTATTCGCGCTCCATGCCGGACATCGCGGCAAGCACGGTGAACACGATGCGGGACCGGTTGTGTGAGCCCTTCAGCTCCCCGGTGAGGAACTCCAGGCCGACGTCGCTCGCCTTCAGTTCCTTGGCGAGCATGGCCAGTTCGATGCCGCGGCCGAGCCGCTTGTGCTCGAGGACGACGAGGGTCACGGCAACGCCGGAGGAGCGGATCTCCCCGGCGAGCTTCACGGCGGTCTCAGCTCGGGCGCCGGGTGGCGCGGGTGGAGATCTTCGCTGCGGAAGCTGGTGGAGACGGCCGGCCGCGCGCAGTTCACGACACCACCTTGCGCTGACTACCTCTCGCTCGCCGGCAGCAGTGTGGCGCGGTCCGTGCACGGCACTCGCGCGGCCGGCAGGCTACCGCCCCACTCCTGCAATCGCCGGGCCAATCGGCGGTCTGCCGGGGCCGGGTCTTGTGGGTTTGGGCGCACGGGCGGGGCAGGCCATGGTGGGGCGGAGGCTCCTGAACCCCCGGCGGACGCGGGCGGGTGTGAGCCTGTTCGGTTCGGCCGGTTTCTCCCAGGGCCGGCGGATGTCCTCGGCGAGGGGACGGGTGAGGCGGAGCTGGCTGTGCGCGACGGTGATCAGCCAGGTCCAGCGGTCCGCCGCCTGGGGAGTGCGGAGCTTCGGGCGGGTCCATCCGAGGGTCTGTTCGGCGAGACGGAAGGTGTGCTCGAGGTCGAATCTTCTGAGGAAGGCCTGCCCAGCGGAGGTCGACGTCGGCGCTGTCCAGACCGGTCCTGGAGGGCCAGAGCCAGACCGGCAGCGGGTCGCCGCCGCCGGGCAGCCGGTCGATCTCCAGCCGGATCAACGTTCCGTCGAGGACAGGGAATTCGCCATCGTGGTCGATCCATGCGGCGCGTGTTGTGAGCCGGGGGTGGATGCGGTCCCAGGCCATTGCGCGGGCGGTGCCGTAGCAGTCGGTGACCTGGACGGTGGCCGCGTCGAGCTCGCCCCACGTCTCCGGCTTGGCCGGGCGGAACTCCTTGCCGTGCTTCGGGAGACGTCCGCCCTGCGGCGGTGAGATCCACGGCACCGGGACGGGCTTGCGCATCACCCGGTCCGACCGCAGTCGGCCCAGCACCTCCACCGGCAGCCCGCGCAGCAGGTAGGCCATGCGCGGGGCGTCGTAGCCGGCGTCGAACACGACCAGGACGTCCGGATCACCGGTCTGCCACCGCCCGGCGGCGATCAGGCTCTCGACCACGCGGCGGACCTGGACCGCGGTGACCTCGGCGACGTCGTCCGCCGGGCATCACGTTGCAGGAAACTCATCCCCACAGCCTTCGTGCTGGTCCAGTGCATCCTTGGCCGGAGCGCAGATCAGCCGAGGGCCGCCCTCACGTCCGACGAATACCCATGTGAGTGATCACGTTCGGGTCGGCGTTCGAGACCGGGTCATGAAGAACAAGCTCAGTGGTGCTGGGTCATGTGGGCGAGGACCTGGGCGGCGCCGTCGGGACTGAAGGCGTCATCGATGGCCCCGGCCGCTCCTACGGCGGCTTCGACAGAGCGGGGCAGCAAGATCTTCTCGTAGGCGGTGACGGCCTGGTCGATGGTGGCGTTGCCGATGAGGGCGTGGGCGAGGTCGGCGCCGTCGAGCATGGCGAGGTTGGCGCCCATCCCGGAGAACGGGGACATGAGGTGGGCGGCGTCACCCAGGAGGGTGAGGCCGGGCGTGTGCGTCCAGCTGTGGGGAACGGGCAGGGCGTACAGGGGGCGGTTGATGTAGCCCGTGTCGGTGTCGGTGATGAAGCCCAAGAGATGGTCGCTCCAGCCGGTGAAGCGGTCCAGGAGGGCGTTGCGCACGGCGGTGGTATCAGTGAGGTCGAGCCCGGCCTGCTGGTGCCAGTCCTCGTCGGTTCGCATGGCGACGTAGACGCGGATGTGTCCGCCGCTGTTGCGTTGGGCGACGAGGCCCTGCTGGTTGTGGAGGGCCATCATGGTGCCGGCGCCCGTGAGCGCCGTGAGGCGGGGGTGACGGGTGTCGACGTCGTTGAAGCCGGTCTCGACGAAGGTGACGCCGGTGTAGAGGGGCATCGCATCCGTCAGCAGGCGGCGGACCGTGGACCAGGCGCCGTCGGCGCCGATGACGAGGTCGGCGTCGGTGGTGGCGCCGTCGGCGAAGTGCACGCGGTGGATGCCGTCGCCGACGGGCTCGACGCGGGTGAGCTTGTGGGCCCAGTGCACGGTGTGGGGCTTGAGGGAGTCCAGCAGGAGGTTTCGCAGCTGGCCGCGGTCGATCTCGGGATTGCCGTCGGCGGTGTCGGCCTCGGGCGGGATGCCGTCGAACACGATCCGGCCGTCGGCGCCGATCATGCGCATCTGCCGGCCCTCGGGGCGGGCCAGGGCGAGGAAGTCGTCCAGCAGGTCGGCCGCACGCAGGGCGTACTGGCCGGTGTCGGGGTGCATGTCCAGGGTGCCGCCCTGGTCGCGGGCGGCGGGAGAAGCGTCGAGATCGTAGACCGTGACGGGGATGTCGTGCCGCTGGAGGACGCGGGCGCAGGTCAGTCCGCCGGGGCCGGCTCCGATGATCACGATGCGGGGGGTGGTGGCGTTCACAGTGGTGCCTTCTCTCGTGCTGCTGATGCACTTCAACTTGTCGAGGGGGTAAGGGCTGCGCCAGTGGGCGCGGTGGCCTGGGCGGGCTGGGCATCGCCTCGCCGATCGCGCAACCACAAAAACACACTCACCTCAAAAAGTGCAACCACACAACTTTCTGTGCCAGTGTTTTTTGTCTATGATGCAAGCATGACTGCAACCGTGGGGCGCCGTGAGCGCAAGAAGGCCGCCACCCGCCAGGCGCTGGCCGACACCGCCCTGAACCTGTTCCTCGAACGCGGCTTCGACAACGTCACCATCCGCGACATCGCAGATGCCGTGGACGTGTCGACCACCACGCTTCTCAAGTACTTCCCCACCAAGGAAGCGCTCGTCTTCGACGAGGACACCGAGCAGGAGGCCGGCCTCGTCGCCGCCGTCCACGACCGGCCGGAAGGCCAGAGCATCCCCCAGGCGCTGTGCGCGCACATCAAGCGGGTACGGACCGGCGCTGGCGACCGGGATGTACGGTTCGCCGCCTTCGTGCGCCTCGTCAACGACACGCCTGCCCTGAGCGAGTACGGGCACCGCATGTGGATGCGCCACCAGGACGCCCTCGCCCGCGCCATCGCCGAGGCCGCCGGCAGCCGGCCCGACGACTACCGGTGTGCCGCCCTTGCCTACTTCGCCCTGGAGACATCGGCCTTCGCCCATCGCACCGACGACCCCGAACGGGCCGTGGAAGCTGCCTTCGCTCTCCTCCAGGACGGCTGGGGCGCCGCATAACGGATCACGCGGCGAAGGAGGTCGCGGCGCAGGCCGGGGCTGGCGAGGTAATCGCAGGCGAAGATGGTGCGCACCGCGCAGCCGAGTTCTTCCAAGGCCTGGTAGGTGGGGTGCTTGGGTCCGCCGCGGGTGAAGCGCCGCAGGACCTGCTCGGCCTCGGCGCTGCCCAGCCGCAGGGCAGTGGCGTACTTGACCATCTGGTCGTACTGCTGGGCGATCAGGTCCCACTTGATCGCGCGGGTCAGCGAGCCGCCGAGCGCCGGCCAGCCGGGCGGGTCGTCGTCCGGCCGGTACAGCCGGATGCTGCCGATGTTCTTCAACCGGGGCAGCAGCCGGAAGTTCAGCAGCTCGGTGAAGGCGAACCCGACCACCGAGGCGCCGTGGGTGTCCACGTAGTTCGACTCGACCTCGGCGTCCGTGCAGTGCCGCAGCAGGCCCTCGATCATCGCGGCTACCTCGGACGACGAGCAGGACTTGAGCTGGGAGTAGATGCAGGTTGCGCCACCGCGTGGCGCCCTCGACGTAGATCTCGCGGCGCCGGATCGCGTCCCGCAGCGCCACCAGCACGCACAGCTCGTACGGGATGCGCTCGATCTTCCCCTTCTCGTCCAGCACCGCCTCGCGCCAGTCCTTGCGCACGACGCCGTCCATCGGCACCTTCTCGCTGGCGTCGTAGAAGCGGGTCTTGCCGTCCACCGTCGCGTACTTCTCCAGCAGCACCAGGGCATCCATCGCCGGCCGGTAGGCGGTGTTGTTGCTCTTGAAGTCCAGCGTCTTCAGCAGCGGCGGCAGCATCTGCCGGTAGTACGAGCTGTACGAGCTCCGCAGCGAGGTGCGGACCTTGGCCTTGAAGACCTTCTCGTTCGCCTTCGCCTCGGCCACCAGGTCCCGCAGCGTCTTCTCCCCGACCACCGGGTACATGGCCCGCCGCACGATCTCGTCCGGCTTGCCGATCGCCGCGTCGGCGAACTTGAAGAGGATGCCCTCCTTGCCGCGGACCTTCTTCAACTCGGCGGTGAGCTGCCGCTCCACCCGCCGCTCAGCCCGGGCGTTGATCTTCTGCACCAGGGCGACCAGCAGGTCCACCAGCGCGTCGGTGATCTCCGCCTGTCGGGCGGAGCACAGCGCAGCCAGCAGGGTGGCCCGCGCGTCCTCGGCGGTGCCTCCCGCAGCCGGTCCTCCACCAGCTCGACCGGGCAGACCTCGTCCGCCAGCCACCCGATCAGCCGTTCCTCGTCCGCCCGCGTCGACGGGCGGAAGCCCAGCGCCTGGCGAATCTGCGCGCGGTGGTACTCGGCCGTCCGGCCGGTGAGCGAGTACTCCACGGGACCACCCGACCGGCTCAACGAACCGGCGAGCCCAGGGCAACGGGCGAACCTGACGAACCGTGGTCAAGCAGCGCGCTACCTTGCGGCTGGGGTCAGAGGTAGGACTCCGGGGCCATGCCCGGGCTGCGCTCGAACCCGTCCTCGGCCGCATGCCCGGTCAGGGCGGGCGGGGACGGGTCCGGGCAGGCTACGGGCCGTCCGTGGAGGCGGGTGGGTCCGTCGTGGGCGTGCGCTGGACGGGGGACGGCGGCGGGGTCGCCATCGCGCGGTCGGCGGTGGCGACGGCCTCGCGTTCGAAGCGGTCGGACGGGTCGCTGACCTTGAGGCCGTCGGGTGTCTCCGTGCCGTCCACGGGGCCCGAACGCTGCTGGACGACATGGGTGAGCTCGTGCGCCAGCGTCGTACGGCCCTGGTGCGAGCCGGGGTCGTAGGCGCCCTGCCGGAACACCACGTGGGAGCCGGCGGTGTAGGCATGGGCGTCCACGGCCTGCGCCGACTCGTCGGCGGTCGCGTCGGTGTGGACGCGGACGTCCCCGAAGTCGTGGCCGAGCCGCGCCTCCATGTCCGTACGCACCTCGGGGTCCAGCGGCCGGCCGCCGCCGGAGGCCACCACGTCGTGGACCGCGGCGCGTTGGACCGCTGCCCGTTGGACGGCGGCGTGTTGGACGGCGGCGACCGCTCCGGCGTTGCCGGCGGTCCGCTGCAGCCGGAGCAGTCCGGCCGGCCCGAGGACGTCGGTCCGGCCGTCGGCGGCCGCCCGCAGCAGGAGCCCGTCCGGCAGCGCGGCGGCCGGCCGCCCGTCGGGACGCTCCGCCGCACCGGCCGGGCCCGTGTGTCCGTACTCCGCGCCGGGACCCGACCGCTCTTCCAGCCCGGGCCCCTCCACGGGCCCCTCAGTGGGCTCGCGCTCCGGCCCGGGCCCTTGCCCCGGCCGGCGTCCGCCACCGCCACCAGCCCTGGCCCCGGCCCCGTTCTCCTGGTCCCGCACGGCCTCGCCTCCTCGCCTCCTCGCCCGTCTCACCGCGCCAGCGGCAGGTACGGTCCGAACTCGCTCGCCAGGCACAGCCGGCCGAGCTTGCGGTACTCGCGCGCCACCGCCGCCACCAGGTCCGCCATCGTCACCGCACGGCCCGCCTCCGCCGCCAGGTACGCCGCCGTCACCGCCGCCGAGCGGATGTCGCCGCCCGCCAGCTCGAAGGCGGCGGCGCAGAAGTCCAGGTCGAGGTCGTCACCGCGGGGCAGCCGCGGGCCCAGGCAGCGGTCCCACAGGGCGCGTCGGTGCTCGGCGTCCGGCAGCGGGAAGTCGACCACCAGGTCCAGTCTCCGGGTGAACGCCTCGTCGAGGTTGGCGCGGAGGTTGGTGGACAGGACGGCCAGTCCGTCGAAGGTCTCCATCCGCTGGAGCAGGTACGCGCTCTCGACGTTCGCGTAGCGGTCGTGCGCGTCCTTGACCTCCGAGCGCTTGCCGAAGACGGCGTCGGCCTCGTCGAAGAGCAGCACGCCGTTGACGCCCGCCGCCTCCGTGAAGATCCGCTCCAGGTTCTTCTCGGTCTCGCCGACGTACTTGTCCACCACCGTCGCGAGGTCCACCGTGTACAGGTCCAGCCCCAGTTCCCCCGCGACGACCTCCGCCGACATCGTCTTGCCGGTCCCCGAGTCCCCGGCGAACAGCGCCATCACGCCGCGGCCGCGGCCCCCGCCGGGCCGCATCGCCCAGTCGCCCAGCACCCGGTCCCGGTGCCGGGCGCGTGCGGCGAGTTCGCGCAGCTGGCCCAGGACGGGCGCCGGCAGCACCAGGTCCGGCCAGCCCACGCCGGGCCGGATGCGGCGGGCCAGCCGTTCCAGGCCCGCGGTGTTCTGGGC
>NZ_WTFF01000145.1 GCF_019400985.1 Streptomyces bambusae | reverse complement strand
CCGGGGCCCGGCCCCCCCCGGCCGTTCGCCCCCCCCGCCCCGGCCCCGCCGGCCGGGGCGGGTCCGGACCCTCCGTGACCCCTGCCGGACGGCCTAGTGCAGCCGCCAGTGGTACTTCCCACCGCCCACCCAGCGGACCACCTCCGGATCGTCCAGGTCGTGGACGGTGATGCCCGCCGCCTCCGACGCCAGCAGGATCACGTCCGTCATGGACTTCGCCGAACCGATCATCTCCCCGTCGACCTCCACGATGCGGAACGGCGGGTCGCCGGGCTGGACCCCCAGTACGGTGACCCGGGGGTGGGCGATGTGCGGGCTTGCGCTTTCGGTCATGCAGAGATCGCTTCCACGGCACGGCCGCCGGTAAGCAGGTTCGCGGCACGGACCGCGTCAGGCGGGCGTCAGCGGCGCGTCAGCATGGAGCGGGTGCCGTCGGCGGTGGCACCGAGCCGGGCGAGCCCCGGCCGGCCGAAGGCCCGGTCGGGCGGTGGGCCCGGAGAAATGGTTGGCTGCACCACGCATCCGCAGCGCAGAATGCGGCCATGAACCACCCGTCGGACGACGTCCCCGCCGATTCCCCGGCAGCCGGAACAGCAGACTGGATCACCACCCCCGTCACCGCGGACCTGCTGCGCGGCGCGCTGGAGCTGGAGCACACCGCACACGGGGTGCTGCCGCACCGGCTCCCCGCCCGGGCCCGGGCCCAGTGCGCCGACGGGCAGTTGGCCACGGCGGAGGCCCAGCCCTCGGGCGTACGAGTGGTGTTCCGCACCCGGGCCACCACCGTCGAGCTGGACGCACTGCGCACCAAGAACGCCTACCGGGGCGCTCCGCCCCGCCCCGACGGCGTGTACGACCTGCTCGTCGACGGCCGGCTGGCCAGGCAGGCATCGGTGACCGGGGGCAACATCCGGTCGGTGGACCTGACGACCGGGACGGCGCAGATCCGCAACGGACCCGTCGGCACCGTCCGGTTCTCCGGTCTCGCCGACCGGGTCAAGCACGTCGAGATCTGGCTGCCCCACAACGAGATCACCGAACTGGTGGCCCTGCGCACCGACGCACCCGTCGAGCCCGCGGCGGACTCCGGTCGCCGCACGTGGCTCCACCACGGCAGCTCGATCAGCCACGGGTCCGACGCGGCGAGCCCCAGTACGACCTGGCCCGCGCTGGCCGGCGCCCTGGCCGGCGTGGAGCTGACCAACCTCGGCCTGAGCGGCGGCGCCCTGCTCGACCCCTTCACCGCACGCGCCCTACGGGACACCCCCGCCGACCTGATCAGCATCAAGATCGGCATCAACCTCGTCAACACCGACCTGATGCGCCGGCGTGCCTTCGGCCCCGCGGTGCACGGCTTCCTCGACACGATCCGCGAGGGCCACCCCGCCACACCCCTCCTGGTCGTCTCGCCCGTCCTGTGCCCCATCCACGAGGACACCCCGGGCCCCAGCGCCCCGGACCTCGGCGAACTCACCGAGGGCAGGCTCCGGTTCCGGGCCGCGGGCGACCCCGCGGAGCGCGCTGCCGGCAAGCTCACCCTGGACGTCGTACGCGAGGAACTGGCCCGCCTCGTCGAGCAGCGCTCGGCCGACGACGAGAACCTCCACCACCTCGACGGGCGCGAGCTCTACGGCGAGGCGGACTTCGCCGAACTCCCGCTGCCCGACGGGCTCCACCCGGACGCCGCCACCCACCACCGCATGGGCGAACGCTTCGCCGAGCTGGCCTTCGGGCGCGGCGGCCCGTTCGCGCTCGGGCATGCGTGACCTGCGCATCCCGGGCGACCAGGGCACGGCTCACGGTCCTCGCGGCGGCCCGGTAGCGCCGTCGCCGTGGACCAGCTGCGTACCCCGGGCGGCGGCCCACCGGTCGGGGCCGCCGGCGAGGACGGTGAGGCGCTCGCGGCCGGCGCGCTGGAGCAGGCTGGCGGCCGTCATCGCGCGCTCGCCGTGGGCGCAGTGCACCAGGGTGCCGTCGTCGACGTCGCCGGCGTGCCCGGCGAGCGAGCCGAGCTCGATGTGGGCGGCACCGGGGATGTGACCGGCGGTGTGTTCGGCGCGCTGGCGTACGTCGAGCACCGGCCGCCCCGCGGCAGGGTCCGCGGCACGGTCGGCGGTGACGACGTCGACCGTCTGCGCCTCGCCTCCGGCGGCGAGCCAGGCGTCCAGTCCGCCGGCCAGGCGACCGGCCAGCCGTTCGTAGCCGATCTTGTACGCCTGCCAGACGATCTCGGCCGGGTCCTGCCGCTCGTCGGTGACGAATGCGAGGGGTGCGGAATCGGGCAGGAGCCAGCCCAGCCAGGTCGCGAACTGGTCGCGCAGCGCGATGGAGACCGAGCCGGGGACGTGACCGGCGGCGAAGTCCGCCGTGGGGCGCACATCGACCAGGTAGCCGCCCCGGCGGAGCAGGTCCTCGACCTGCGCCACGCTGAGGCCGGGCAGCTGCGGAGCGGCGGTCAGGACGCCCGGGCCGCGCCGGTTGGCCTCGGCGAGCCGCGCGAAATAGGCCGGGTAGCTGCCCAGGCCGGCTGTCAGAGTGCGTACGAAGGCGTCCTCGTCCGGGGCGGCGAGCAGCGGGTTGGTCCGCTTCTGCGCGCCGATCGTAGAGGTGCGCTCGCGGCCGGGTGGGGCCGAGCAGAAGGGACCGGCCCCGTGGGTGGGCCACAGCGCGACCTCGTCCGGCAGCGCGGCCAGCCGCCTCAGGGAGCGGTACTGGGCGCGGGCCAGCTCGTCGGCGCGGTCGGCGCCGAGCAGGTCGGTGCGCGCGGCCGAGTTCACGATCATCGAGCCCCCGCTGAACACCCCCAGCTCCCGCCCGCCGTCGAGCAGGACGAAGGACAGGTGCTCGGTGGTGTGGCCGGGAGTGGCCAGGGCCCGCAGGGTGAGGCCGCCCAGGTCCGTCTCGTCGCCGTCGGCCAGCGGCGTGTGGGGGAAGGCCCGCTGTCCGGCGGCCGAGGCCAGCACCTGCGCGCCGTCGTCGTGGGCGAGCTGGCGGGCGCCGGAGAGGAAGTCCGCGTGCAGGTGGGTGTCGGCGGCGAACGCCACCCGCAGTCCGCGCCGGGCGGCGGCCTCGCGCAGGGACCGCAGGTCCCGGCTGGCGTCCACGGCCAGCGCCCGTCCGTCCCCGAGGTCGACCAGGTACGCGCTGTTGCCCAGTCCCGCGTCGACCAGGGGCACCAGGTGATCGTCGGCGAAGCCCATGGTGCATCCCGTTCCCTTCGCGCACGGCAGAACCGGGCGGCCACACCTCACATCCGGCCACACCTCATATCTTCCATTCCCCTGCCGGACGCCACCACCAGCGGCCGCGGGCAGAGCCGGGACTCCCGCTTGCGCGTCGGCGGCGGCCGTCGCACAGGAGTCGGCCGCGGCGCAGCCGGCCGTCAGGCCGGCCACCGACGACGACGTGACGCGCGCGCTCGACGCGATCCGCCGGGCAGCCGCCCAGGGCGCCCGCACGCCGAGTGCCGCGCCAGATCCTCAGGGGGCGACGGGCAACTGGCGCTTGTGCTCGGTGAGGCGGTAGCGGTGGACGATCGTCCCGAAGGCCCGCTCGTCCACCGGCTTGCCCTCCAGGAAGTCGTCGATGTCGTCGTACGTGACCCCGAGCGCGTCCTCGTCGGCCTTGCCCGGGTCGAGGGTCTCCAGGTCGGCCGTCGGGGTCTTCCACACCAGCTCGGCGGGCGCGCCCAGCGCCTCCGCCACGGCGCGTACCCGGCGCTTGGTCAGGCCGGTGAGCGGGACCAGGTCGGCGGCGCCGTCGCCGAATTTGGTGAAGAAGCCGGAGACCGCCTCGGCGGCGTGGTCGGTGCCGACGACCAGGCCGTCGTACGCGCCGGCCACGGCGTACTGGGCGATCATGCGCTGCCGGGCCTTGATGTTGCCGTGGACGAAGTCCTGGTGGTGGGCGTCGCGGAAGGCGACCCCGGCGGCCAGCGAGGCCTCCAGCGCCGCGTCGCTCGCGGGCTTGACGTCCACGGTCAGCACGTGGTCGGCCTGGATGAAGGACAGGGCGAGCTGGGCGTCGCGCTCGTCGGCCTGGACCCCGTACGGCAGCCGCATCGCGTAGAACGTCGCCTCGTGCCCGGCGGCCCGCGCCCGCTCGACGGCGAGCTGGCACAGCCGGCCCGTGGTGGTGGAGTCGACGCCGCCGCTGATGCCGAGCACGAGGGAGCGCAGACCGGTGGAGGTGAGCCGCTCGGCGAGGAAGGCCACCCGGCGCTCGATCTCGTGCTCGGCCTCGAAGGTCTCGGCGACCTGGAGTTCCCGGGCGATCTCCTGCTGCAGGGCGATGGACGCCGGCTCGCTCACGTCTGCTCCTTGTTCCGCTTGTTCCGCTTGTTGCGCTTGACCCGCGTGTTCGGCGTGTTCCGCATGCTCCGCGGTGCGCTTCATGTCGTGGTGTGGCGCCCCACCCTACCCAGCGGGTGTCCTCCGCCGTTCCGGCAGGTCGGCGTACGACGGACCGCACGGATCCGGTCAAGGTGGGTGGCCGTTCGATGAACCGGACGCGGCCGGCGGCGGGTCGGTGAACGCAACGCAGCAGGTCACCGCTCGCCGCGCCGCCCCTTCACCGATGGTGATGGCGCGGTCACACCCCGCATGACCTGCCCGAACGACCATTCGGTGGCCGCTGACCGAACACCGCGTCCGAATATCGGTCATGCATGTGCAGGCCTCCTTCACATCAAGGCAAACTCGGCCGCGTCAAGTAGCTATCACAACCAACCGACGCTACGAACCTTTGAATTGAAAGCGAGTCTGCCGTGCGTTACCGCTTCGCCGCTGTCCCCGCCGCCGCCCTCCTCTGCCTGGCCGGCGCCACCGGGATGGCGGAGGCCAAGCCCGCAAGCCTGTACGCCCCCTCCGCCCTGGTCTTCGCCGTCGCCTCGGGGGACGACGCCGCCACCGGCACCGTCCTGCGGGCGTCCACCCTCAGCTGCGCACCGTCCGCGCAGGGCACGCACCCGGACCCGAAGGCCGCCTGCGCGGCCCTGAAGGCCACGGACGGGCAGTTCGACGGCCTGCTCGCCGCCCCGAACCCCGACCAGGTGTGTCCCATGCACTACGCCCCCGTCACCGTGACGGTGGACGGCGTGTGGCAGGGGAGCCGCGTCGCCTGGAAGCACACCTTCGCCAACTCCTGCACCATGTCCGCCACCCTGAACGGCAACGCCGTCTTCTCGTTCTGACGTACCCGGGCCCCACGCCCGCACCCGCACGGCTGCGCCGGGCCCACCGCCAGGGTCGGTGCAGCTCTCCCACCGGCCGGTCCGGGTACCGGCGGGGCGGAGCGCCCTACGCGGCCCCGCCGGGCAGGAGCGCCTGCGCCGCCGCGGCCGCCACCACCTCCGCGACCAGCGACAGCGCGGGGGAGTCGAGCTTCCACTGCTGCCAGTACAGCGGTACGTCCAGCGGTCGCCGAGGCGCCAGCAGGACCAGGGCGCCCGACCGGACCAGCGGCTCCGCCTGCGGCTGCGGCACCAGTCCCCAGCCCAGTCCCGAGGCGACGGCCTCACAGAACCCCTCCGACGTGGGCATGTAGTGGCGCATCGGCCCCGCGCCCTCGCCCTCGCCTGTGTCCGCCCTCTCGCCTGTGTCCGCCCCCTCGCCTGCGTCCGCGCCCTCGCCGACGCCCCCGTCGTCCGCCAGCGAGCGTACGAACACGTCCTGGAGCACGTCCCGCCGGTCGAAGACGATCACCGGCGCCCGCCGCAGCGCCCGCTCCAGCACCCCGGGCCGGGAGCTCTCCACCGCATCCGCCAGGTGCCGGGCGACGAAGTCTGGGCCGGCGACCGGCAGGTAGCGGGCCAGCCCCAGCCCGCGCACGCTGCACCCCGCCACCGGGTCGGGCGAGGACGTGACGGCGGCCATGACCTGGCCCTCGCGCAGCAGCGCGGTCGTGTGCGACTCGTCCTCCCGGTGCAGCTCGAAGAGGACCGGAGGATCCTGCGGCACCCGGGCGAGCGCGGGCAGGAACCAGGTGGCCAGCGAGTCCGCGTTGACCGCGATCGGCAGCCGTACGGCACCCCCTTCGCCCCGCGCCATGCCGAGCTCGGCGCGCGCGTCGCGCTCCAGCCGCGCCAGCTGCCGGGCGAAGCGCACCACGACATGCCCCGACTCGGTCGCCCGCACCGGCTTCGTGCGCATCAGCAGCACGCGCCCGGTCCGCTGTTCGAGGGCCTTGACCCGCTGGCTGACGGCGGAGGGGGTCACGTGGAGCGCGGCGGCCGCCGCGTCGAAGGTGCCCTCGTCCACCACCGCCAGCAGGGTCCGCACCTGGTCCAGGGGAAGCTCGTCCATCACGAGCGCTAATGGTACGTAAAAATCTTTAGCTGTACTGCATGGCGGCGCGTTCATATGGTCGGACGCATGAACAACGGCATCATCGCGGCGGCCCTCGCCGGCTTCGGCACCGGACTGTCCCTCATCGTCGCCATCGGCGCCCAGAACGCCTTCGTCCTGCGCCAGGGGGTGCGCCGACACGCCGTACTCGCCGTCGTCGCCATCTGCGCCGTGTCCGACGCGGTCCTCATCGCCCTCGGCGTCGCCGGGGTGGGCGCCTTCGTCACGGCCTGGCCGGCCGCGCTGACCGCGGTGGGCGTCATCGGCGGCGGCTTCCTGGTCTGCTACGGGATCCTCGCCGCCCGCCGCGTCCTGCGGCCCACCCCCGGCGCCGCCCTGGACGGCGAGGGACCCACGGCCGCCTCCCGCCGCCGGGCCGTGCTGACCTGCCTGGCCATGACCTGGCTCAACCCGCACGTCTACCTGGACACCGTCCTGCTGCTCGGCTCCCTGGCCGCCGACCGCGGAGACCTGCGCTGGGCCTTCGGCGCCGGGGCGGGACTGGCCAGCCTGACCTGGTTCGGCAGCCTCGGCTACGGTGCCCGCCTGCTCGGCGGCCTGCTCTCCAAGCCCTCCGCCTGGCGGGTCCTCGACGGCCTCGTGGCGGCGACCATGGTCACGATGGGCGGCATGCTGCTGGCCCGCGCCTGAACCCGGTCCGGCCGGCCCGCCCGCCCCGTCAGTCCTGGGGGATCCGCTCGTCGTCGGCCAGGTCGAGGAGCCGCATCACCCCGGCGTACCAGGCGTCGACGTCGACGCGCGGCCCGGTCCCGGCGCGCGCGTCGTCCAGGAGGCGCGTCCGGCTCTCGTCGGCCCACGCGCGTACGGCCGCCCGCGCGTCGGCAGGAGTCAGCGCGTCCGCGCCCAGGGCGGCGGCCGCCTCCTGCCACGTGGCCCCGTAGCGGACGGCACTGCGCAGGATGGAGCCGCGCTCCTGGGCCAGGCGCCTGCGGATGATCTCGCCCACGGCCAGACACCGCAGGTGCGGCAGCGCACCCCCCGGCCGGCCGCTCACCAGGGCATCGGAGCTCATGTCGATGTAGCGGTTCGCGAGCCGGCCGAAATCCGCGTCCGGGGGGATCTTCCCGAGTTCTTCGTCGTACACGTCGTACAGGTCGTACAGGCCGGACACGTCGCTCCGTTCGTCGAGGGTTGCCGTCTGGCCGTGGCATTCTCTCGCGGAGCGGCGACCCCGCCGTCCGTCAGTCCCGGAACATCAGGACCACGAAGGCGAGGACGACGCCCAGCGCCAGGGCGGCGACCCCGTACACCACCCGGTGGTCGCGCAGCACCGGGACGAAGCGGTCGAGGGCGAAGCGGCCGGGGCCGGTGAGGGCGAGTGTCGCGGCGGCGGCGATGATCAGGCTCTCGAGCTCGACACCCACCTGGCCGATCACCTCGCCGGCCCACTTCACCGCGATGGCGTTGATCATGACCCCGACGATCGCGGCGCCGGCCAGCGGCGTGAGCAGGCCGAGGATCAGCCCCAGGCCGCCGAGGGTCTCGGTGACGCCGGCGATCACGGCCATGGTCTCGCCCGCCGGGTAGCCGCCCTTCTCGAAGAACATTCCGGTCGTTTTCAGACCGGGCCCGTCGAACCACCGGAACAGCTTCTGGGTGCCGTGGACGGCCATGATCGCGCCGAGTACGAGTCGCAGCACGGGCAGGCCGATGTCGTACGGCGTGACGGCGGTGGCCGGGGTACGGGGGCCGGGGAAGATCGGTGCGGTGGTCATCCTCGCGCTTTCTGTGGGAGGGCCGGGCTGCGCCCGGAGAGGTCAGCAGATGCGGGGGAGCTGTTCGCCCAGGGGGAGGTCGATGACCCGGGTGCCGCCCAGGCCCGTGCGGGCCACGACCAGGCCCGGGTGGTCCGCCACCGCCTCGCCGATCACGGCTGCCCGGCGGCCCAGCGGGTGGGCGTGCATGGCGTCGAGGACCGCGTCGGCGTGCTCGCGGGGGACGAAGGCGACCAGCTTGCCCTCGTTCGCCACGTAGAACGGGTCCAGGCCCAGCACGGCGCAGGCGTTGGCGACCGCCGGCGGTACGGGGACGGCGCCCTCGCGGAGCACGACTCCGGTACCGGAGGCCGCCGCGATCTCGTTGAGGGAGGCGGCCAGTCCGCCACGCGTGGGGTCCCGCAGGACGTGCAGGTCGGGCGTGACCGCCAGCATGGCCTCGACGAGGCCCCCGAGGGCCGCGCAGTCGCTCGCGACGTCCACGCCGAACTCCAGGCCCTCCCGGACGCTCATGATCGCCACCCCGTGCAGCCCGATCTCGCCGCTGACGATCACCACGTCGCCGGGCACCACCCGCTGCGGGCGCAGGTCGACCCCCGCCGGGATCAGCCCGATGCCCGCCGTGTTGACGTAGACGCCGTCGCCGTGTCCGGCCTCGACGACCTTCGTGTCGCCGGTGGCCACCTCGACGCCGGCGGCGCGCGCGGCGGCGCCGAGCGCCTCCGCCACCCGGGCCACCGTGGCGACCTCGACCCCTTCCTCCAGGATGAACCCGCAGGACAGGTACGCCGCTGTGGCCCCGCTCATCGCCAGGTCGTTGACCGTGCCGTTGACGGCCAGGTCCCCGATGCTGCCGCCGGGGAAGAACAGCGGGCGCACGACGTAGGAATCGGTGGAGAAGGCCAGCCGGGCGCCGCCCAGGGTCAGTCGGGCGCTGTCGCCGAGGTCCGCCAGGGCCGGGCCGCCGTACGCGGGCGCGAAGACGTGCCGGACCAGCTCGGCGGAGAGCGCCCCGCCCCCGCCGTGGCCCATCACCACCCGGGGGTGGTCGCGCAGCGGGGCCGGGCAGGTCCAGCCGGTGATGTCGAGGGGGGCCGTCTCAGACAACGGGGGTCACCTCCGGGGCCGCGCCGCTGCGCGGTGGGGCCAGGTCCAGTCGGCGGTAGAGGTAGTACGCGGCGCACGCGCCCTCGCTGGACACCATCGTGGCCCCCAGCGGGTTGCGCGGCGTGCAGAGCGTGCCGAAGGCCGCGCACTCGTGCGGCTTGAGCAGCCCCTGGAGCACCTCCCCGCTCCGGCACTCCACCGGCTCCCGGGTCGTGATCCCGGACACCGAGAACCGGTGCTCGGCGTCGAACTCCCGGTACCGCTCGGACAGCCGCCAGCCGCTGTCGGGGATGACCCCGATACCGCGCCAGGCCCGGTCCGTCACCTCGAAGACGTCCGCCAGCATGGCCAGGGCGGCCGGGTTGCCCTCGGGCCGTACGGCACGCGCGTAGGCGTTCTCCACCACGTGCTCGCCGCGCTCCAGCTGCCGCACGGCACGCCGTACGCCCTCCAGGATGTCGAGCGGCTCGAAACCCGTGACCACGATCGGCACCCGGTGGCGCTCGGCCAGCTCCGGGTACTCCTGCACGCCCATCACACTGCACACGTGCCCGGCCGCGAGGAATCCCTGCACCCGGCAGCTCGGCGACCGCATGATCGCCTCGATCGCCGGGGGCACCCGCACGTGCGAGACCAGCAGGCTGAAGTTCGGGATGCCCAGGCGCTCGGCCTGGTACACCGTCATGGCGTTGGGCGGCGCCGTCGTCTCGAACCCGATGCCGAAGAACACCACCTCCTTGTCGGGGTTCCGGCGCGCGATCTCCAGGGCGTCGAGCGGGGAGTACACCACGCGCACGTCCCCGCCCTCCCCGCGCACGCGGAACAGGTCCCGGCCGGAGCCGGGGACGCGGAGCATGTCCCCGAAGGAGCAGAAGACCACCCCCGGCCGGGAGGCGATCTCCAGGGCCTTGTCGATCACCTCCAGCGGGGTCACGCACACCGGACACCCCGGCCCGTGGATCAACTCGATCCCCTCCGGCAGGAGTTGGTCGATCCCGTGCCGGATGATGGTGTGCGTCTGACCGCCGCACACCTCCATCAGCGCCCACGGCCGGGTGGTGATCGACCGGATGTCGTCCAGCAGCCGCCGGGCCAGCTGCGGATCCCGGAATTCCTCGAGGTACTTCACTGCTGCGCCGCCTCCCGCGGTCCGCTCCCGGCGGCGGGGACCGCCCCCGGGCCGTTGTCGAAGGGCCACTCCCCGTCCCCGGGAGGGCCGCCCGCCTCGGCGGCCGCCAGTTCCCACGGGTCCCCGAACTCCTCCTGCAGCATGCCGAGTTCGGCGAACAGCTCCAGGGTCTGCCGGGCCGAGTCCTCGTCCAGGCGCTGCAGGGCGAACCCGACGTGCACGATGGCGTACTCGCCGACCCGGAGGTCCGGCAGGTACTCCAGGCAGACCTCCTTGACCACCCCGCCGAAGTCGACCGTGGCCATGCGGGTGCCGTCCCGTTCGCCGATGTCAATCACCCTGCCGGGCACCGCCAGGCACATGGGCTCCTCCTCGCTCCGTCGTCGTCCGCTGTCGCTGCCGCTGCCGCGGCTGCTGCGTGCTCTGCCGGGCCGCCGCCACCATGAGCTGGCCGAGCGCCAGCCCGCCGTCGTTCGGGGGAACCCGTACGTGCCGCAGCACGGTGAACCCGGCTGCCCGCAGCAGTCGCGAACAGGCCGTCGACAGCAGGCTGTTGCAGAACACCCCGCCCGTCAGGGCGACGGTGTCCGGTCCGTACCGCTCGCGGGCCGCCGTGCTCAGCTCGGTGACCAGCTGCGCGACGGCGGCGTGGAAGCGGGCCGCGATCAGCGGGACCGGGGTGCCGGCGCGTACGTCGGCCACCACGGCGGCGAGCACCGGCCCGGGATCGGCGACGAGCGGGCCCGGACTGGGCGGGCCACCGGCCGGGCGGTCTGCGGCGCCGGCCGCCGCGCTGTCCGTCCGCAGACCGAACCGGTACCCGGGGCCCGGGTCCGTCCCCTCGGCCGCCAGGGCCGCGGCCTCCAGCTCGACGGCGGCCTGGGCCTCGTACCCGGCGAGCTGGCAGACCCCCGCGAGGGAGGAGACAGCGTCGAAGAGCCGCCCCATGCTGGAGGTCGGCGCGCAGTTCAGGTTCCGTTCCAACTGCCGTTCGAGCACGGCGCGTTCCCCGGGCGGGCAGGCGGCCGTGCAGGGCAGTTCCGGCGACCGGTCGAGCCCGGCGGCCCACAGGTGGGCCAGCGCCATCCGGTACGGCCGGCGCACCGCTGCGTCACCGCCCGGCAGGGGCACGTACGCCAGGTGGGCGAAGCGGCGGTAGCCGCGGTAGTCGGCGAGGAGCACCTCGCCTCCCCACACCGCTCCGTCGTCCCCGTAGCCGGTGCCGTCGAAGGCGATGCCGATCACCGGTGTGCTGCCGTCGAGGCCGTGCTCGGCGAGGGCGGAAGCGACATGGGCGTGGTGGTGCTGCACCCGGACGACCGGCCGGCCCCCGGCATGCGCGTCGGCCCACCGGGTCGAGCGGTAGCCGGGATGCAGGTCGGCGGCCAGGAGCCGGGGCGTGACTCCGGTGACGGACTCCAGCTGCCGCTCGGCCCGTTCGAACGCGGACTGCGTGGCGAGCGAGTCCATGTCGCCGATGTGCGCGGACAGCCAGGCCTGCCGGTCCCGGCCGAGGCAGAACACGTTCTTCAGGTCCCCGCCCGCCGCGAGGGTCTCGGGCACGGGCAGCGGGAGGGTCAGCGGCAGCGGCGCATGGCCGCGGGAGCGGCGTACGACCAGCGGCGCGCCGTCGCAGACCCGCACCACCGAGTCGTCGCAGGGCACATGGATGGCGCGGTCGTGCACGAGCCAGGCGTCGGCGATGCCCGCCAGCCGCTCCAGGGCCTCGGCGTCGTCGGTGACGATGGGCTCCCCCGAGAGGTTCGCGCTGGTCATCACCAGCAGCCGGGGGCCGGGCGGATCACCCGGCAGCCCGAGCAGCAGGTGGTGCACGGGGGTGTACGGGAGCATCAGGCCGAGGTCCGGGCAGCGCGGCGCCACCTCCTCGGCCACCTCCGCCGCGGCCGCGCCGGCGCGCCGCCGCAGCAGGACGACCGGACGCGCGGCACCGGTGAGCAGGGCCCGCTCCTCGGGGCCGACCCGGGCCAGCCGCTCCACGGCCGCCAGGTCCGCGGCCATCAGGGCGAACGGTTTGTCCCCCCGGCCCTTGCGGCGGCGCAGCTCCGCGACGGCCGCGCCCTGCGAGGCGTCACAGGCGAGGTGGTAGCCGCCGAGCCCCTTCACGGCGACGACCGCCCCCTCGGCGAGCAGCCGGCGCGCCCCGGCCACCGGGTCGCCGCAGTCCGCCTCGCGCGGCGGCCGACCGGCGAGCAGCCGCAGCCGGGGGCCGCAGGCCGGGCAGGCGACGGGCTGGGCGTGGAAGCGGCGGTCGGCGGGGTCGGCGTACTCCCGGGCGCAGTCCGGGCACATGGGGAAATCCGCCATGGTGGTGTGCGCGCGGTCGTACGGCAACGAGGTGACGATGGTGAACCGCGGCCCGCAGTGCGTGCACGTGATGAACGGGTGCCGGTACCGCCGGTCGGCCGGGTCGCGGAGCTCGGCCAGGCAGTCGGCGCAGGTGGCGGTGTCGGGGGAGACGAGGGTGCGGGCGGTGCCCTCGGCCCGGGAGGGCACGATGGCGAACCCGGTGGTGCCCGCGGCCGGCAGCTCGCGGTGGTGGACCGCCTCGACGTACGCGAGCGGCGGTGCGTCCGCGGCGAGCCGCTCGCAGAACTCCCGTACGGCCGCGGCCGGTCCCTCCACCTCGGCGACGACCCCCTCGGAGGTGTTGGTCACGTGCCCGGCCAGGCCGAGCGCGGTCGCCCGGGTGTAGACGTACGGGCGGAACCCCACGCCCTGCACGACGCCGCGCACGGTGATCCGGCGGCGCTGGACCCTCCCCATCGAATGCGCCGCCGCTCAGTGCGAGGGCGCCGCGGCTGCGGGCACGTCGTCGTGGCGGTCCTGCCCGGGACCGTGGTCGTGGGCGTGATGGTGGTCGTGGTGCGTGTGCGGTCGGCCGGCCATCACCGGGGTGTGCGCGGGGGCGCCCGCGCCGACGGCGAGCGCCCGGTCGAGCAGGACGCCCAGGCCCGTACCCCGCCGCGCCGAGGTCAGGACCACCTCCACGCCGGGGTTGACCTGCTCGACATGGCGGCGGAAGGCCGCCTCGTCGAACTCCGCGGCGGCCGCCAGGTCCGACTTGGTGACCAGGACCAGCTGGGCCAGCCCGAAGGCCGTCGGGTACTTCAGCGGTTTGTCCTCACCCTCGGTGACCGAGGCGAGCACCACGCGCAGGCTCTCCCCGAGGTCGTAGGAGGCGGGACAGACGAGATTGCCGACGTTCTCCACGAACAGCAGCCGGGTCCGCTCGGGCAGCCAGCCGTCGAGGTGACGGCCCAGCATCCCCGCCTCCAGATGGCACAGGCCGTCCGTGAGGACCTGCTTGACCGGAACCCCCGAGCGGGCGAGCCGCACCGCGTCGTTCTCGGTGGCCAGGTCGGCGGTGAGCGCGGCCGCGGCGACGCCGCGCTCCCTGGCGAGCCCCAGCTCGCGCTCCAGCAGCTCCGTCTTGCCGCTGCCGGGGCTGGAGAGCAGGTTGACGGTGGTGGTGCCGGCGGCGGTGAGCCGGGCGCGCAGCACCTGCGCGGCCTCGTCGTTCCTGGCGAGCACCGCCTGCTTGAGGTCGACCACTCGGCACATGGTTCAGCGCTCCTCGGGGATCGGTTCGCGGACACGCACGCAGTCGGGGCCGTCCTCCCAGGTCACGGCCGCGATCTGCAGTTCACGTCCGGACAGCAGTTCGGTGCCGGCCGCCGAGCCGCAGCCCGGGCAGCACAGGTCGGGCGGCATGCCCACGGCCCACGCGGTGGCACAGGGCAGGCAGCGGGCGCGGGCGGGTACCGCGTCGGTGACCAGCGCGGCGCCCTCCAGCACCGTGCCGGCGCAGGCGAGCTCGAAGCAGAAGGCGAGTGCGTCGGGCACGACTCCGGCCAACTCGCCGACCTGGAGCCGGACTTCACCGACGGCGCGGGCACCGCCGGCCCGGGCCGCCTCTTCCACCTGGGCCACCACGGCCATGGCGATCGACATCTCGTGCATGGGACTCCGTCCTGCCGCGGCTCATTACATCGGCAGGAAGGGGGCTGCGGCGTCGGGCTCGCCGTCGCGCCCCGCGTCCCGTACTCCGAACGGGCGGGAGCCGGGCGCGGCAGCGGCTCCCGCGCCCGGCTCCCGGACCGCCGAGCCGGCGGCCGGGCTCAGATCCGGCGGATGCGCAGGTAGCGCTTGAGGTCGGGCAGGAGTCGGGCCAGGACGGCGACGAACGAGACGGCCAGCACACCGCCGACGACGGTCTTCTTCACGGTTCCTCCTTCAGCTCTTGCTTCAGCTCTCGGGGAGTCCGGCGCGGGTGCGCACGCGGGTGCGCGCCTGCTGCGCGCCGGTGTCGGGATCCGCTTCCCGGAGCAGCTCCAGGACCGTCCGCACGGCCTCGGGGACGGCTGCCTCGACCGGCGGGCTCAGCCCGATGCCCTCCTCGACACAGGCGGGTTCGCATCCCACGACGAGGATCCGCCGCGGTGGGCTGCTGCCGGTGCCCGCGCACAAGGTGCCCAACAGGGCCAGGACGGTGTCCGGGGACATCTGGTGGCCGTCGAGCGCGACAGGCCGGTCCGGGTCGGCGGGGACCGGCCCGCCGCCTGCTCCCGGGTCGACCTCGATCAGGTACAGCGTCCCGGGGGCGCCGCCCCGGGCGGTGGCGTCGACCAGGATCAGGGTGTCGTAGCCGTCGAGCAGCTGATAGGCGAGGTGCACGCCCCGTACGCCGAAGTCGACCGCCTCGGCGCCGCCGGGCAGCGGCAGCCCGGCCAGCCTCCGTACGGTCTCCACGCCGAAGCCGTCGTCGCCCAGGAAGACGTTCCCGATCCCTGCGACCAGTGTGGTGCCGCTCACTCGTCCTCCACGGCCCCGGCCCCGTCGGGCAGCGGGCACACCTCGTCGGGCTGGAAGTACAGGAAGCGCCGCTGCTCGCGGCGGATGTCGGCGCCGGGGTCGCCCACCACGGTGACGGCCAGGTGCACACCCCCGTCGACGTCGTGGAGCACGTCCTCGACCAGCGCCTCGCTGTCCCGGAGGAAGAGGTCCTGGGCGTCGGTGCGGCGCAGCCCGGGCCGCAGCAGCACCCGGCTGCCGGGGCCGACCAGGGCGCCGTCGATCCGGATGCGGTCCGGGGCCGGGCCGGCCGGGTCCGCCCCGGCGGGATCCCACCAGGGAGTCTCCGGCCGGAACACGGACACCTGGTCGCCGGCGGCCGCGTACGGGTCCGGAGCGGCCGGGTCCGCGCCTGGGACGGCTGCGTACGCCTCCCAGGGGACCGCGGGGCCGTCCTCGCCCGTGATCTCCCGCAGGGAGCGCACCGCGCCGTGCAGGCGCTCCAGGACCTCGGGCGGCATCGACTCGGCGAGGTCGACGACGGCCGCCGCGCGCGCGTCCGTCCCGCGCGCCTCGCGCTTCTCCGCATCGGTCAGGGCCGCGGTGCGCAGCGCGAGGATCTCGTCGATCTCGGTGGCGTCGTACATGGCCCCGGCGCTCTCCGGGGCGATCGCCGGATGGTCCTCCAGGATGATCGGGGAGGACAGCACCACGTCGGCCGCGCCCCCGGCACCGGCGAGCACAGGCCAGGTGTGCCGGTTGACGCAGGCGGCCGCCTCGTGCCGGGCCCATTCGGGCGGGTCCGTCAAGGAGATGAAGGAGCCCGCGCCGAGGCCGAGCAGCAGATGGGCCGAGACGAGGGAGTGCGGCAGCGCCGCGTCCCGGTCGGTGGCCTCGCCGGCTCCGCCCGGGGACCAGCTGCTGGTGTTCTCGACGACCACGGTGAGCCGGAAGGCCCGGTAGGGGACGGGCAGTCCGGCGGCGTGCAGCCGTACCGCCCCCGTGACGGCCTCGGTGCGCCTCACCAGTCGGCCCACGGTACGGCCGGCGGCATCGAGGACGGTCTCGGTCTCCTCCCGGGCCGGCAGGCCGAACGGCAGGACGACCGCCTCGCCGGTCAGTTCCGCGACCGGCAGGGTCACTTCGATGCGCTCCTCGGCGCCCTCGTCCCAGGGGACCAGGACCCGGTCGGGCAGGTGGAGTTCCTCGGTGCCGGCGAAGCCGCCGTCGGGGAGGAGCCGTTGGACGGTGCGCCGGCGCGCGTGCAGGAAGCGCAGTTCGACGGTGAGCGCGTCGTCGCCGCGCGGCTCCATGAGGACTTGCGTCTGCGAGGCGGAGTGCTCGCCGTGCGCGGGCCCCCACGCGGGCGGCACGAGCACACCGAACTGCCAGCGCAGCCGGTTCTTCGCGGCCGACGCCCGGTACGGGTAGAGGACGTAGCCCTCGAAGAGGACGGCGTCGGCGACCTGCCGGGCATGGTCGAAGCGGGACGCGGTGGCGGTGGCCGTGGTCCCGGCGGTGGCCGTGGCTGCGGTCGGCGGGGCGTTCACGGTGCGGGCCTCCCGCCGGTCCGGGTCAGTGGTGCGCCGGGCAGCCCCGGCAGCCGGCCGGTCCGCCGGTCGGCAGTCGGCTCCGCCGCGGACGCCGCGTCGAGCAGTGCCCGTACGGTCGTCTCCCAGGACGCCAGCGCGTGCCGCGAACGGTAGGCGAGGAGCGCGTCCATGGTGTCGCGGGGCAGCCGCAGCCAGCCGCAGCCGGGGAAGTGCTGCTCGATCATCTCGTGCCACACGGCTACGGGCAGCCGGCACGGTGCCTCGCAGTCCCAGGCCACGGGGTCGACGTGGAAGCCCCCGGCACCGGTGAAGGCGGTGCCGGAGAACAGCAGCAGCAGCGGTGCCTCGCCGTCCCGGAGCGCGTCGAAGTACCGGGTGGCCGCGACGTCCATGTCGTAGGTGCAGGGCACCGGCAGGTCCACCTCGGTCTCCCCGGTGAACCCCGGCACCATCAGCGGCACCTGCGCGAACTGCAGGGGCTTGAGGCTGGTCGCCCAGCGCGAGCGCTCGCCGAAGAGGTCGGCCAGACCCGCCGCCTCGGCCGGTGCGTACGCCGGCCGCCGGGCGGGTTCGATCCGCAGCTGGCAGCGCAGGGCGAGGGCGTGGACCCGGGTCCGGGGGGAGGCGGTGATGCGCAGCCGGAAGACCAGGGTGGGCCCCGCGGCGTACGGGTCGGCCCGGACAGTGGTACAGGCGAAGGAGAAGTCCGTCACGGCCGCACCTCGGTCCCGTCCGCGGTCCTGTCCGCGCTCCTGTCTTTGGCCCCGTCGGCGTCCCGGTCCGCCACGTGGGACCGGCGCTCGACGCGCTCGAAGAACTCCCGCAGCGCGGCCCGGGCCTCGGCGCCGCCGTCGAAGCCCTGCCACAGCAGGCGCATCCGGCCGACGAGCTCGTAGCAGGCGTCGACCGGCACCAGGTGGCAGGTGGTCCGGCCGTCCGCGCGGTGCAGCAGCAGCGCCTCCACGTCGGGCCGGAGCAACTGCCCGAGGCGGGTGGCGCCGAGGACGGACTGCGCGGCGGAGGGGTCGAGTTCGCTCTCGGTGGCGCCCGCGGGGCTGGGGTAGAGCGCGACGAGGCGGTCGAGGGCGGCGTTGCGGAAGAGGAACGCGACGGACACCGGGATGCGGAGCAGTTCCCAGGCGGTGTCGTCCAGCCGGTGGCCGGGATCGGAGAGCCAGCGGTCCGGCACGGCGCGAAACCTCCCCGTGGCGGCGCCGGGCCGGTCGAAGAGCACCGCGCAGGCCCGGCAGGCGCAGACGAGCGACCGCCGGTCGGCGTCCACCAGGTGGCGGTGTCCGCCGTCCGCCACGACCGCCCCGCACAACTCGCAGACCTCGTCGCCCCGAGCCGGCCGCGCCCCGACGAACCGCCGCAGCCCACCGCCCAGCCCGGCCCGGGGGTCTGTCACCCCGGAGTCCGCGGTCCCGTACGCCGTCCCGGACCCCGTCCCGGACGGCCGTGCCCCGGAGTCCGCTGTCTCGCACGCGGTCTTGGACGGCCGTGCTCCGGAGTCCGCGGTCCCGTACGCCGTCGCGGACGGCCGTGCCCCGGATGCTGCGGTCGCGTACGCCGTCTTGGACGGCCCTGCCCCGGGCGTCGCTGTCCCGGAGGCCGTCACCCCGGGCGCCCTTGCCTCGCAGGCTTCAGTCCCGTACGCCGTTTCGGACGGCCCTGCCCCTGACGTCGCTGTCCCGGAGGCCGTCACCCCGGACGCCCATGCCTCGCAGGCTGCCGTCCCGGGCGGCCTTGCCCCGGGGGCCGCTGCCCCGGGCGCCCTGGCCCCGGAGGCCGCC
>NZ_WTFF01000144.1 GCF_019400985.1 Streptomyces bambusae | reverse complement strand
TGCACACCCCGCCCGCCACTAGCGTCTTCAACACCCCACCCTCCGCCCCGCCCGCGTGGAGCGGGGAGGGGGGGGGGATCTGGGCGAACCGGATCGGGGCGCGCGCGCCCGCGGGGGGGGGGCGCGGAGAGGGCGCAGGGGGAGGCCGGGGCGGGCGCCCGGGCGTCGCGGGGCCGGACGGCGGGGCCGGGGCCCAGGGCCGGGCTGGGTCCCAGGGCCGGGGCCCGGGCCAGGGACAGGGCCTGGCGCGGTGCCGCGGGGCGGCGCGTCGGTGCGGCGGCGCCCCGGGGCGGGCAACGGCCTCAGAAGACCACCAGGGACCGGCCTCCCTTGCCCGCCAGCATCGCCTCGAACGCCGCCGGTATCCCGTCCAGCCCGATCCGGTCGGTCACCAGGGAGGCCAGGTCGAGCCGGCCCGCCCGGACGTGCTCGGCCAGGACCGGCAGGTCGCGGGCCGGGTCGGTGTTGCCGTAGACGCAGCCGGTCAGGGTGCGGGCGAAGTGGAAGATCTCCAGGGCGTGGAAGCTGACCTGCTGCTCCTTTCCGCCGATCCCGACGACGGTGGTGCGACCGCCGCGGCGGGTGGAGTCCCAGGCACCCCGGATGCTCTCGGCCCGGCCGACGCACTCCACGGCGACGTCCACGCCCTGGCCCGCGGTCAGCGCACGGATCTCCTTGGCGGTGGTCCCGGAGGCGAGGACGAACTCGGTGGCCCCGGCCGTGCGGGCCAGTTCCTCCTTGGCCGGGGAGACGTCCACCGCCACGATCGGCCCGGCCTGCGCGATCCGTGCCGCCTGGAGCGCGGCCAGGCCCACCCCGCCGACGCCGAACACGGCGACGGACTCCCCCGCCCGGACCCGGGCGCTGTGGTGCACGGCGCCGTACCCGGTGAGGACGGCGCAGCCCAGCAGGGCGGCCTCGGCGAGCGGGACGCCGGCCGGGGCGGGCAGCACGCAGCGGGCGGCCACGACCGTCTCCTCGGCGAACGCGGCCACGTTCAGCCCGGGGTGGAGCTCGGTGCCGTCAGCGGTGTGGGCGTAGACCGCGCCCACACCGGTGAGGGCCTCGGCGCAGAGCCAGACCTCGCCGAGGGCGCAGTGGTGGCAGCTGCCGCAGGACGGCGCCCAGTTGAGGACGACTCCGTCGCCGGGGGCGACGTGTGTGACGCCCTCGCCGACGGCCACGACGGTCCCGGCGCCCTCGTGGCCGAGGACGGCGGGTACGGGGACCCGCATGGTGCCGTTGGTGAGGGAGAGGTCGGAGTGGCAGACCCCGGCTGCGGCGAGCCGGACCCGGACCTGGCCGGGTCCGGGGTCGGGCAGCACGATCTCGGCTATCTCGAGCGGGGCTCCGACGGCGGGCAGGACGGCGGCACGGACCACGATGCTGGCTCCTCGGGCGGTCAGAACTGCGGGGACTCAGAACTACGGGGACTCGGATCTGCAGGGACTCAGAGCTGCGGGGGCTCAGAGCTGCGGGGGCTCGGAGCTGCAGGGGCTCAGAACTGCAGGGACTTGGTCTGGAGGTACTCGGACAGGCCGTGCGGGCCGAGCTCGCGGCCGACGCCCGACTGCTTGTAGCCGCCGAAGGGTGCGAGCGGGTTGAACCGGCCGCCGTTGATGTCCACCTGTCCGGTGTCCATGCGGCGTGCGAAGGAGACGGCGGTCTCCTCGTCCGCCGCCCAGACCGCCCCGCCCAGACCGTAGACGGTGCCGTTGGCGATGCGCACGGCGTCGTCCTCGTCGTCGTAGGACAGGATCGACAGCACCGGGCCGAAGATCTCCTCCTGCGCGATGGCCATGTCGGGGGTGACGTCGGCGAAGACGGTCGGGGCGACGTAGTAGCCGGTGGGGTGCGGTGCCTCGGGCCCGCCGACGACCAGGCGGGCGCCTTCGGCCACGCCCTTCTCGATGTAGCCGCGCACCCGGTCGCGCTGCTTGGCGTTGACGAGGGGGCCCAGGCGGGTGCCTTCGACGCACGGGTCGCCGACGGGGTAGCCGGCGACGGCCTCGGCGGCGAGGCCGACCGCCTCCTCGTACTCGTCGCGGTGGACGAGCAGCCGGGTCAGGGCGTTGCAGCTCTGGCCGGAGTTGTTCATGACGTGGCCCACGCCGGTCGCGACGGCCTTGGCGAGGTCGGCGCCGGGCAGCACGACGTTGGCCGATTTGCCACCGAGCTCCAGGGCGACGCGCTTGACCGCGGCGCCGGCGGTCGCGCCGACCTGCCGGCCGACGGCGGTGGAGCCGGTGAAGGAGACGAGGTCCACGCCGGGGTGCTCGACCAGCGCCTGTCCGGCGACCGGGCCGGTGCCGGTCACCAGGTTGAAGACGCCGGCCGGGACACCCGCCTCGTGCACGGCCTCGGCGAAGAGCTGTGCGGTCAGCGGGGTGTCCTCGGCGGGCTTGAGGACGATCGTGCACCCGGCGGCGAGGGCGGGTGCCACCTTGGCAACGATCTGGTGCAGCGGGTAGTTCCAGGGCGTGATGGCCCCGACCACGCCGACCGGCTCCAGCAGCACGGTGGAGCTTCCGAGCCGCTGCTCGAAGGCGTGGCTCGCGCCGAGTTCGGCGTACGAGGAGGCCACCGCGACCGGCGCTCCGACGTGGACCCGCTCGGAGAACCACAGCGGCGCGCCGAGCTCGGTGGTGACCGTCTGCGCGAGCTCGCTCTTGCGGGCGGCCAGGACGTCGCGCAGTACGCCGATCAGCGCGGCCCGCTCGGCGGGCGGGGTGGCGGCCCAGCCGGGGAGGGCGGCGCGGGCCGCGCGTACGGCCGCGTCCACGTCCTCGGCGGTGCCCGCCGGCACCTCGGCGACGACCTGCTCGTCGGCCGGGTTGACGACCTGGATGCGGTCGCCTCCGGCGGCGGGCACCCATGCACCGCCGATGTACATCCCGTCGTGGGCCTTCATGGCATTCCTCCCGAGCGAGCGCGAGCTGAGCGGAGCGAGCGAGCGTGTGGACCTCGCCGACACCCTACAAACTAGCGGCGGTAGGTTACTGCGCCCGCCCGCGCCCGGGGCCGAGATGCGCCGTAGGCGCGCGTCGGGCTCCCGCCAGCTCCCGTCGGGTCCCGTCGGGTCCCGTCGGCTCAGATGATCCCGAAGAGCATCCCCGCCGCCAGCACCACCAAGGAGGTGAGCGCGGCCCACTTCACGGTGAAGCGGGTGTGGTCGCCGAACTCCACCTTGGCCATGCCGACCAGGACGTAGACGGCCGGGACCAGTGGGCTGGACATGTGCAGGGCCTGGCCGACGAGGGAGGCGCGGGCGATCTCCAGCGGGGAGACGCCGTGGGCGGCGCCGGCCTCGGCGAGGACCGGCAGGACCCCGAAGTAGAAGCCGTCGTTGGACATGAAGTAGGTCAGCGGCAGGCTCAGCAGGCCGGTGACGAGGGCCATGTGCGGGCCCATGCCCTCGGGGATGGCGCCCACCAGCCAGTCCGCCATGTGCTTGACCATGCCGGTGCCGGTCAGGACGCCGGTGAAGACGGCCGCGGCGAAGACCATGCCGGAGACGTTGAGGACGTTGTCGGCGTGGGCGGCGATCCGGGCCTTCTGCTCGGGCATCCGGGGGAAGTTCACGGTGAGCGCGAGGGCGGCGCCGAGCAGGAAGAGCACCGGGATGGGGAGCAGCTCCATGATCATCGCGGCGAGGAGGACGACGGTCAGGCCGGCGTTGAACCAGTAGAGGCGGGGGCGCAGGGTCTCCCGGTTCGGGTCGAGGCCGAGCGTTCCCGCGGGGGCGGCGGGGGCGGCGCTCGCGGGACCTTCACCCGGGGTTTCACGCGGGGATTCAGCGGGGGTTTCAGCGGGGCCTGCGCCGGGGCCTTCCCCGGCGGCGGTCCCGGACCCGGTGGTCCCACCGCCGGCCGTGCTCGCCGTGCTGGTCGCGCTTGCCGTGCCGCCGGTGCTGGTCGTGCCGCTCGCGCTGGTCGTCCTGGTCGTGCCGCTCGTGCCCGTGGCCGCGGCGGCCTTGCCGGCCATGGCCGGCTCCGGTGTCCGGGCCGGGTCGCCGGGGAGGGTGAGCCGGCCCACGCGGCGGCGTTCGCGGACGCCGAGGACGTAGGACAGGACGAAGACGAAGAGGAGGCCGACCGCGAGGGCCGGGATCATCGGTACGAAGATGTCGCCCGCGTCGAGCTTGAGCGCGGTGGCGGCGCGTGCCGTGGGGCCGCCCCAGGGCAGGGTGTTCATCACGCCGTTGGCGGTGGCGGCGACGCCGGTCATCACGACCAGGCTCAGCCCGAGCCGCTTGTACAGCGGGTACATGGCCGAAACCGTGATCATGAACGTCGTCGAGCCGTCGCCGTCGAGCGAGACGATGGCGGCGAGCACGGCCGTGCCGACCACGACGCGCATCGGGTCGGCCTTGCAGAAGCGCAGGATGCCGCGCACGATCGGGTCGAACAGGCCGACGTCGATCATCACGCCGAAGTAGACGATGGCGAACATCAGCATCGCGGCGGTCGGCGCGAGTTTGCCGACGCCTTCGATGACGTAGTCGCCGAGGTGCGCGCCCTTGCCGGCGAAGACGCAGAAGAGTGCGGGGATGAGGACGAGCGCCGCGATCGGCGACATTTTCTTCATCATGATCAGGACCAGGAAGATCGCGATCATGGCGAAGCCGAGGAAGGTCAGCATGCAGGGACGGTAGGGCGGGCCTCTTTACGCCAACAAGACGTCGAGCCGTGAGCAATACGAGCAAAACCCCTGGTCAGCGCCTAGGAGCTGTCCGGCCGATCATGCGACTGTCGTCCGGTCGGATCGTTGTCCCATACATGGGGCGGGAGAACGCGGTGATCTGTCGGACGCGGAGCGGGAGAGGCTGCGGCCGTTCCTGCCGGTGAGCAACGGCCGGTGCGGGCGGTGGCGCGATCACCGGCAGGTGATCGATGGGATCCTGCACCGGGTGCGGACCGGGGTGCACTGGCGTGACCTGCCGGAGCGGTTCGGGCCGTGGAAGACCGCCTACGAGCGCCACCGGCTGCGGTCAGCAGACGGCACTTGGGAGAGGCTGCTGCAGCGGTCCAGGCGGCGGCCGACGCGACAAGAGAGATCGACTGGGACATCTCGGTGGACTCCACCATCGTGCGCGCGCACCAGCATGCGGCCGGCGCCCGCACCGACCCGCCACCTGCTCCGCAGCTGATTGAACAGGTCCTAGGAAATCACCTCAGTGGGCGGGGCGTTGTGCGCCACGATGAGCCTGGCTATCTCGTGCAGCCGATACCAGATGTCCGGGCTGTCATCCTCGGTGAGCTCGGGAATGGCCCTCTCCAGCTGGCCGAGGATGAGCCTCACCGTCGCCATTCCCCGTTCGTGCAGGGAACCGCCGTTGGCGACCCATGTGCAGGCACAGCCTCCCAGCCTGGTGTCGAGCGAGACCAGATCGACGCCGGCCACCTCAAGATCATTCCACTTGCGGTCCCACGGCTCGTCCCACAGGCGGGCCACCGCGTCCACTGGATCTGTAGCAGCGTCCATGTCGGCCATCATCGTGGGACCGCCCCGACTGCGGAAGGCCGAGGATCGCATTGCCCGGCCGGACAGCCCTGGAGTGCCTCAGTCCAGCGGCGCCAGCTCCACGGGGAAGCCGTTGAGCACCGCCGTACCGGACAGCGGGTCGAGCAGGCGGCCGTCGAGGAGCTGGTTGACGTTGGCCCCGGGAGCGGCCGAGGCGACGGAGAGCCGGGTCCCGGGCCGGTCGTGGCCCCAGCCGTGCGGCAGGCTGACCACGCCCGTCCGCACGGCGTCGGTGACCTCGACGGGTACGTCCACGCTCCCGCCGTCGGCGGTGACCCGGGCCCGGCCCCCGTCGGCGAGGCCCAGCCGGGCCGCGTCCTCGGGATGGACCTGGAGGGTGCAGCGGTTGGAACCTCCGGTGAGGGCCGGGACGTTGTGCAGCCAGCTGTTGTTGGACCGCAGATGGCGGCGGCCCACGAGCACCAGGGCGGCGGGGCGGCCGGTGAGCGCCTCGCGCAGCCTGGGGAGTTCGGCCGCGACCGGGTCCGGCAGCAGCTCGACCCCGCCGCTGCGGGTCCTCAGCACGTCCGGGAGCCTGGGCTGGAGCGGGCCCAGGTCGATGCCGTGCGGTGCGGAGAGCAGCCGGTCCAGGGTGAGCACCTCCGCCGCCGCCCGGGTCCCTCCGGGGCCGGGCCGGCCGTCGTAGGGCGCGGGCTGGCCGTCGTACGGGCCGGGCCGGTCGTCGTAGGAGCCGAACTGGTGGACGGCGCCGAACTGGTCGCCGTACGGGCCGAGCCGCAGCATCATGTCCAGTCGCCTCAGTGGACCGGTGGATCCGGTGAGCAGGCCCGCGAGCCGCGTCGGGTCGTCTCCGTGCAGCGGGGAGGCGGGGTCGGCGGTCGCCCGGGTCAGGGCCGCCCGGACGGCCATGTCGTCCACGGCGTCCGGGTCGGCGGTCCCGTGCAGGCCGGAGACGGCGAGGACCAGGCGGGCGTGGATCTCGCACTCGTCCATGCGGCCGTCCTCCAGGGGGACGGCCGGCGGGGTGAAACGGACCTGGTTGCGGACGGCGAAACCGTTGAAGGCGAAGTCGAAGTGGGCGCTCTGCGCGGGCGCCGGCGGGGGCAGGACGACGTGCGCGTGGCGCGAGGTCTCGTTCAGGTACGGATCGACGGAGACCATGAAGTCCAGCCCGGCCAGGGCCGCGTCGAGGCGGCGGCCGTCGGGCGCCGAGAGCACGGGATTGGCGGCGATGGCGATCAGTGCCCGGATCCGCCCCTCCCCCGGCGTGTCGATCTCCTCGGCGAGGGCGGCGAGCGGGAGTTCGCTCTTGGCCTCGGGGTGGCCGGAGACCCGGCTGGTCCAGCGGCCCAGGGCGAAGCCCTTGCCGGGGCCCGCGGGGCGGGGCGCGGGGGCGGTCGCGGACAGCGGGAAGAGGGCGCCGCCGGGGCGGTCGAGGTTCCCGGTGAGGATGTTGAGCACGTCGACCAGCCAGCTGGCGAGGGTGCCGTGCTCGACGGTGCAGCTGCCCATGCGGCCGTAGACGGCGGCGGTGGGCGCGGCGGCGAGCGCGCGGGCCAGGTCGCGGATCGCGGCGGCGTCGAGGTCGCAGCGCGGGGCGACGGCCTCGGGGGTGAAGGCGGCGAGCGCGTCGGGGAGTTCGGACAGGCCGTGCAGGTGCGGTGCGAGCGGGCCCGGGTCGGCGAGCTTCTCGGCGAGGAGGGTGTGCGCGAGGGCGGCGAGCAGGAGGGCGTCGGTGCCGGGGCGCGGCGCGAGGTGGCGGTCGGCGAGGGCGGCGGTGCGGGTGCGGCGCGGGTCGACGACCACGAGGGTGCCGCCGCGGGCACGCAGGGCGCGCAGCCGGCCGGGGAAGTCGGGGGCGGTGCACAGGGAGCCGTTCGAGTCGAGCGGGTTGGCGCCGAGGAGGAGCAGGAAGTCGGTGCGGTCGAGGTCGGGGACGGGGATGGCGAAGGGGTCGCCGAACAGCAGGCCGCTGGAGACGTGCTTGGGCATCTGGTCGAGGGTGCTGGCGGTGAAGAGGTTGCGGGTGCCGAGAGCCTTGAGGAGCATCGGCGGGTAGAGGGCGCCGGCCATGGTGTGGACGTTGGGGTTGCCGAGGACCACGCCGGTGCTCTGGGGGCCGTACTGCCGGGTGAGGGCGGGCAGCGCGTCGGCGATGGCGTCGAAGGCCTCCTGCCAACTGGCCTCCTCGAGCCGGCCTGCGCGGCGGACCAGCGGGGTGCGCAGCCGGTCGGGGTCGGCGTCGACGGCGCCGAAGGCCGCGCCCTTGGGGCAGATGAAACCGCGGCTGAAGACGTCGTCGCGGTCGCCGCGGGCGCCGGTGACGGTGGTGCCGGGGGTGCCAGTGGTGCCGGTGGTACCCGGGGTGCCAGTGGCGCCTTCGTTGGTGCGGCTGAGGGTGAGGGTGAGGCCGCAGGTGGCCTCGCACAGCGGGCAGATGCGCAGGGCGGTGCGGGACATGGGCCCTCCTGGGGGGCGGCAGGGTCGTCTTCCGGGGCGGGCGGGGGGCTCGCGGCTCGGGGGCCGTCGCGTGCGGTGCGGGGGGATCGCCGGGGGATCGTGCGGCGGGGGTGGATCGTACGGCGCGGGAGAGCAGATGGTGGTGGTTGTCGGTCGTCGGGCGTCGCCTGCGGGTCGGCGGCCGCCGGTCGGCTGTCGGCTGTCGGCTGTCGGCTGGCTGTGCGTCGTCGGTTGTCGGACGTCGGACACTCGCGCGCGGCGTGGGTTCGGGTTGCGCGGGGGCGGGTGGCGGGGTCCGCGGCCCGGCCCGCGGCGGACTGAGCATACCGACCGGTACGCACGGAGGCGAGGGTTCGGTTCAGTCCAGCACGCGGGCGAGGTAGGCGTGCAGCATCGCGCGGGTTTCGGCCACGATCTCGGGGTCCCCCGACGGGTCGTTGCGGAAGGCCAGGTGGACGAGGGCGTCGGTCGCCTCGACGGCGACGAGGACGGAGCGCCGCAGGGCCGCATCGGGCGTACGGCCGAGGTGACCGCAGAGCAGCTCGGTCAGGCGGGCGGCGACCCGGAGGTTGGGGTCGGCGACGGCGGCCGCGTCCGCGCCGCCGCCGCCGGAGTCGGCACGGGAATCGGCACTGGAGTCGGCGCTGCCGCCTGCCCCACCGCCCGTTCCGCCGCCCGTTCCGCCGTCCGCGCCGCCGTCCGGGTCGGCGTTGCCGGGCGGGGGCGTGGGTACGCCGAAGTCGACCAGGGCGAAACCGGGTGCGGTCCGCTTCATGGCGAGGTACTCGTCCAGCACGGCGTCCACGACCGGCCGCCAGTGGGTGGCCGGCAGCGCGGCCAGGCGGCGGGTGATGCCCGCGGCGTAGCGGTCGAGGTTGCGGTGGGCGAGGGCGTCCGCCATGGCGCGCTTGTTGTCGAAGAAGCGGTAGACGGATCCGATGGGCACGCCCGCGCGGACCGCGACGGCCCGGGTACTCAGGTTCTCGTAGCCGGTCTCGTCGAGGAGTTCGGCGCAGGCGTCGAGGATCCGGGCGAGCCGGTCGGCGCTGCGCTGCTGGACCGGGGCGCGGCGGAGGGAATGGGCGGGAGGCACGGGGTCCATCATGCCGTCGCTGGGCTCCTGGGTGTCGGTTTCGGCCACGTTGCCGGTTCGGCCCGGGTCCCGGTGCCGGCGGGGTGCCGCGTAACGCCGGGCTGTCGGGAGGGTCCCGGGAGGAATGTCGACAGGGATGCGGAGGGGGTGTCGGCAGGGGTGCCTGGAGGGGCGTCAGTTCAGGAGGAGGCCGAGCCCGCCGACGGTGTACGTGATCATCAGCGCGAGCAGCGGCAGTTGGCCGGCCACGGCCTTGGCGGGCGGGAAGAGCCGCACGGAGCGGTCGTGGGCGGCGACGACGCCGAGGACGTGACCGGTGACGACGGCGGTGACCTGGAGGGCGGCGAGGCCGCCGGGGCCAAGGGGTGGGGCGGCCGGCCCGAGGGCGTTGTCAGTGCCCAGTGCCATGCTTACGGTGCGTGGTCCTTCAGTCACGAGGAGGGAGAAGTAGTGGGCGACGAGATAGCCGAGGGCGATCGGCAGCAGTGAGTGCGCGAACGCGGTGAGCGGGCCCGGGTGGGGGCCGCAGAGCAGCCGGGTGGCGGCAGCGCACAGGCAGTAGAGGACAGCGACGAGCAAGACGGAGGCGAGGAGGCCGAGGGTGGCCGTGGGGGTGCGGCCGAGTGAGGAGGTCTGGACGGTGTCGATCCAGGAGGGGTTGTCGGAGAAGCCGTCGTAGGCGGTGGAGCCGAACAGGACGCAGACGGTGGCGAGGAGTCCGGGCCGCTCCGGCGTGGCGTCGAGTCCGTGGAAGGGGTTGCGCAGGACCAGCCGGCCGTCGTTGCGGCGGCCGAGCGGGGAGAGCCGGGCCAGGAGGGAGGAGTACGCCTCGAAGGCGTCGCCTTCGGCGAACCAGCGCTCGCCGTACCGGGCGGCGAGGGCGAGTTGTACGACGGCGTAGCCGGTGAGGGCGGTCAGGAGGGTGGTGGTGGATGCGGGATCGGGAGCGACGAGTTCGAGCCAGGTGAAACCGAGGAGCCCGGCGGCCGCGGGCCACAGGCCGAGCCGGGGCGGCGGTTCTCGGTACGACAGGTCGCGGGTCGGCAGTTCGCGGGCTGGCAGTTCGCCGGAAGGCACGTCGCGGGAAGGCACGTCGCTGGGCGGAAGTCCCTGGGGCGGCGGTCCGTGGGGCGGCAGTCCGCTGGCCGGCTGGGGACGCAGAGGTGTCCGGTTCATGGAGGAACGGAGGCGGAGCAAGAGCGCGTGCAGGAGGCGGTGCAGGGTGCGCAGGGGGTTGAGGAGGCGCCAGACGGGGCCGAGGAGGAGGGAGGCGGGCACGAGACCGACCCAGAGGAGGACGTAGACGGCGCCGGGTGCGGGGTTGCGGCGGGGGTCGTCGGGGCCGAGGAGGAGGTGGGCGAGGACTGCCAGGGCAGCTACGAGGCCGAGCGCCCGGGCAGCGGTACGGGTGGCCGGGGCGTCGGCCACCCGCTGGAGGACAGCGGGCAGGGGGTGGCCGGAGCGGTCACCGCGGAAGCGGGAGGTGGACCACAGCAGCGCGAGGCCGAGGAAGGAGACGAAGAGGGCGGTGAAGGCGCCGGCGAAGGCGTAGAAGGGCGAGATGGGCAGGTCGTGGGAGGAACCGACGCCGTGGGCGAGCACGGCGACGGAGCCGTCCGCCGCCCCGCCGGGCGGGGCGGCGGGGGCGTGGTCGGCGGCAGGGGCGGCGGAGGCGACGGCAGTGAGGAGGTTCATCGGACGAGGAGTTGGGTCAGCAGGAGTTCTGACGTGTGGGTCTCGACCTCGAAGAGGCCGGTGCGGTCGGCGGTGAGGACGAGGACGGCCTCCTGGCCGGCGGGGAGGGCGAGTTCCTGGTCGTAGCCGTGGACGTGCAGAGTGTCGGCGCGGTCGCTGGTGACGCGCAGGGCGACGCGTTCGCCGCGCTTGAGCTCGGTGCGGCCGGGCGCGGGGCTGACCTTGCCGTCGCGTACGGAAACCGTGACGGTCCGGTCAACCGCGCGGCCTGCGTCCGGCGGGGCGGCGGTGCCGCCAGTGCCGGCGGGACCGCCTCTGCCGGCGGGGCCGCCAGTGCTGGTGGAGCTGCCGGGGCCGGTGGTGGCTCCGGTGTCGCCCTGGCCGGGTTGCGGGGTGGGGTCGGTGTGCGCGTGGCCGGACCGGCCCGGCTCGGCGGCGGTGAGCTGGGCCGTGGCCTCGATCGCCTTGCCACCGACGGCCCATCCGGTGTGGTCGTCGGCGTAGAGGCGGACGGTCAGGGTGTGCGTGCCCTGGGGCACCTGCGCGGCCGGCAGGTGGTGCCAGGGCCCGTACAGCCGGGCCACCTTGCGCCCGTCCACTTCCAGATGGGCGTGGCCGGCGCCCGGGAGGGCTGCGCCGCCGACGCTGTCGGGGGTGAAGCGGAAGTTCTCGACGGCCAGGTGGAGGTTCCAGCCGTCCTCGGGGTCTGGGCGCACGGTGAGCCCCACCCGGGGCGCGCCGTCGGCCGGGACCTCTCGGAAGCGGTGCCCCGCCGCGTCCTTGGTGTCGAGCAACGCGCCCGCGCTGCCGGAGGCCTGCTCGTGGGTGGTGCCCGGCTTGTGGTGGGTGGTGGCCCGCCCGCCACAGCCGGCCGCCCCGGCCGCGGCGAGCAGGACCACGACGACGACCCGGGCCGCCCGCACGGCCCGGCCGCGGCCCACCGATCGCGCGGCCTTCGGCACCGGCCGGGCGACCGGTTCCGCCGGACGCGGGGCGGTGCCCGGTTCCCGCCGCCGGGGCGGGAAGGAGGGCCGCCCGAGGCCGGGGCGCGCCCTCATGCCACCCCTCCCCCGGTCCCGTCCTCGCCGACTACCGTCGGCGGGCCGGCCGGCACGGCAGTGCCCGAGGCAGGGCCGACCGGAGCGGAGGCGCCCGAGGCAGGGCCGACCGGAGCGGAGGCGCCCGGAGCGCAAGCGGCCGGCGCGGAGGTGCCCAGGGCGCAAGCGGCCGGGGCAGACGTGCCTGGAGCAGAGGCGCCCGAGACGAGGCCGCCCGGGGCAGGGACACCTGGGACGGAGGTCCCCAAGGCAGGGCCCGCTGGGGCGGACGTCCCCGGAGTGGAGGTTCCCGAGATGGATGTGCCCGGGGCGGATGTGCCCAGGACGGAGACCCCCGCAACGGAGGTCCCCGGGGCCGGGCCGCCCGGGACAGGGACACCTGGAGCGGAGGCGCCCGAGGCAGGACCGGCCAGGACAGCGGCACCTGGGGCGGAGGCGCCCGAGGCGGGGCCGGCCGGGGCGGGGACACCTGGAGCAGAGGCGCCCGAGGCGGAGCCAGCCGGGGCCGACGTCCCCGGAACGGAGGTCCCCGAAACGGATGCGCCCGAGGCGGAGACGCCCGAAACGGTGGTCCCCAGGGCGGAGGCAGCCGGGGCAGACGCACCCGAGGCGGGGCCGGCCGGGGCAGCGGCACCTGGGACGGAGGCGCCCGAGGCGGGGCCGGCCGGGGCAGGGACACCTGGAGCAGAGGCGCCCGGGACGGAGCCAGCTGGGGCGGACGTCCCCGGAATGGAGGTCCCCAGGGCGCAAGCGGCCGGGGCGGACGTGCCCGGAGCAGAGACGCCCGAGGCAGGGCCGGCTAGGGCAGCGGTACCTGGGACGGAGGCGCCCGAGGCGAGCCCGACCGGGGCACCTGGGGCGGAGGTTCCCTGGACGGAGCCCGCTGGGGCGGACATCCCCGGAACGGAGGTCCCCGAGACGGATGTGCCCGAGGCGGAGACGCCCGAAACGGAGGTCCCCAGGGCGCAAGCGGCCTGGGCGGACGTGCCCGGAGCAGAGGCGCCCGGGGCGAGGCCGACCGGGGCGCGGACACCTGGGACGGAGGCGCCCGGGGCGGAGACGCCCGAAACGGAGGTCTCCCGGGTGGAGGCGGCCGGGGCAGACGCACCGCGGGCAGAGGGCTCCTGGACGGGTGCGGTCCGGGAGGAGGGGGCGGCCGGAGGGGGAGCGGTCGACGTGGTGTGGGGAGGGGGCGGTGTGGGGGCGCGGTCGCCTGCCGGGGCGTCGTCCGGGCCGGTGGGGTGGGCCGGGGTGCCTGGGTGGCCCGGGCGGGCTGCGGCGATGGCTGCCCAGAGCACCCAGACCACGGCGAGGAGGGTGCGGATCCAGGCCGGGCCGACCGGGGTCCAGGGGATCATGACGACGGCCTTGTCGACAGCGTCGAGCAGGGTCACGGCGCCCAGCAGCAGCGTGAGCCGGGCCGGCCAGGGGCGGTCGGGGCGCAGGGCCAGGCCCGTACCGGTCCACCACAGGCCCAGGAGGAGCAGCGCAAGGGCGGGGACGAAGGTGGCGGTCAGCGGCATCGTGGAGCCGGCCACGTCCAGGGCCAGGCCCGCGACGCCCAGCAGCCAGGCCGCGGTGCCCAGCCTGCGGCCGCGCAGCCGGCGCCACCACAGGACCCCGCCGACCAGGAGCAGCACCGCCGCCGCGGCCGCCGCGATCTGGGTCTCGACCCGTTCCAGGCCGCGGGCGCCGTACCAGTCGCAGCCGGCGGGCAGCCGCCGCGCCTGCACGTTGTAGTCGGCGCAGACCAGCAGCTGGGCGAGCTTCACCGGCTCGCCCAGCAGCCGGGCCGAGGCGCCGGACACCTCTCCGCGCTCGCTGCCGCACCGCGGCAGGGTGCCGGGTGTCGAGCCGTCCGGTCCGGACTGCCAGCAGTTGCCCCTGCCCTGGCCGTCCCACCACACGTCCATGCCGTTGGGGCGGGACGCGCCGGCCTTGTCCCGGCCGAGGACGTTGTCGGCGTACCGGTTGTGGTGCGAGGTGTCGGTCTGCTTCGACCAGGCGGACTCGCCGCGGATGAAGGCGGGCACGGCCGAGAGGAAGAAGCCGGCGCGGTCGTGACCGTAGACCCAGTTGTGCTCGTAGACGTTCCAGTTGCCGCCGGCGGTGATGATGCCGGTGCCCGGCGGCATGGAGATCTGCGGGCACACCACGCCCTGCTCGTAGCCGCGCTCGGCGGGCGGCTTGGCGCAGGTGCCGTCGGCGACGTGGCGGTAGTAGTCCTGGTTGTTGTCGTGGATGAGGTTGCGCTCGAACTTCGCGTGGTTCTGCGGCAGGCCCGGGTGGCCGGGGAAGGCGCTGTCCATGGAGGCGCCGCCCATGTTCTGGTCGAACTCGTTGTCGTGGACCCAGACGGAGTCCCCGGCGGTGCCGGAGTAGCCGACCATGTTGTGGTGGCTGCGGCAGCCGGTGATCTCGATCGAGTAGCGGGGCACGTCGTAGCCGCGGCCGTCGTTGATGTCGGAGGCACTGCCCGGGTAGATGCCGGAGTCGCCGTTGCCGTAGGACTCGCAGTTCTTGTAGAGCCCGTGGTCGCTGGCGAAGGTCAGGAAGCCGTACTCGTCGTTCCACCGGGTCAGGACGTCGTCGATGACGAAGCCGTCGCCGGCGAGCACGTACAGCGAGTTGAAGGTGGTGCGCTGGGCGGTGAAGTTCTTGAAGTAGATGCCGTCGGACCGGTCCGCGCGGATGCCGTTCAGCTTGTGGTACTTGGCGTCGACGACGACGTCGAGCCGGCTCGCGCCCGTGCCCTCGATCTGGAGGTCCTTCTTGCCGAGGACGGCGACGAGGTTCTGGTTGTGCGGGCAGGCGGCCTGCTGCTCGTAGCTGAGGATCTGGTAGCCGAAGGAGGAGTTGGGGGCCTTGAGCGCGGCGCACTCCCCCGTCGGCGCGGGCAGCGAGGGCTCCTCCTCGTACAGGCCGGGCAGGATCGCGATGTTCATGCCGGGCCGGTCGACCCGGTCGACGGCCTCCTGCAGGTGCCGGAACCCGCTCTGCGCGCAGCGCGCGAAGAGGTCGAGGTTGCGCTGCTTCAGCTGCTCCGGAAAGCCGGCGATGCGCCGCTCGAAGTCGGCCCGGTCGGTCTTGCAGACGAGCAGGTCGGGTTCGGCCGCGCGGTAGCGCGGCACGGAGCCGGAGCCGTCGGGGAAGGTGACGGGCCGCTCCTCGTGCGCGTACGCCGCGGGCGCGGCGGCGAGCAGGGCGGCGAGGGACAGGAGCGCAAGGAGGGCGGCGAGGAGGAGGGCGGGCGGGGCGGCGGCCGGGGCGGCGGCCTGCGCCCCCGGCCCGGCTGGGGGCCTGCGGGTCCACGACATGCGCGAGAGAGTAGAGCAATGTTCATCTTTTGTGATCCCCTCGCGCACGCCCATTTCGCCGCACCCCCCGACCCCCGCGACCGCCCCCCGCCGCTCCAACCACGCGATTCCCGCCGTTGACGGGACGGGGCGCCAAATCCTACTGTCGACCATAGGATTCCTTCGACGGAGCGGGAGCAGGCATGAGCGAGCAGGCCAGGAAGACGGCGGAGGGGCTGGTGTACCTCACCGGCTTCGGCAACGAACACAGCTCGGAGGCCGTCCCGGGAGCCCTCCCGATCGCCCGCAACTCCCCGCAGGTGGCTCCCCTCGGCCTCTACGCCGAGCAGCTCAGCGGCAGCGCCTTCACCGAGCCGCGCACGCACAACCGCCGCTCCTGGCTCTACCGGATCCGCCCCTCGGCCGCCCACCCGCCGTTCACCCGGATCGACAACGGCGACCTGCGCACCGCACCGTTCACCGAGACCGTCCCGGACCCCAACCGGCTGCGCTGGAACCCGCTGCCCGACCCGGCCCCCGGCACCGACTTCCTGTCCGGCCTGTGGACCCTCGGCGGCAACGGCGACGCCACCCAGCGCGCCGGCATGGCCATCCACCTCTACGCCGCCAACGCCTCGATGACCGACCGGGTGTTCTCCGACTCCGACGGCGAGCTGCTGATCGTCCCCGAGCGCGGCGGCCTGCTGCTGCGCACCGAGTTCGGCGTACTGGCCGCCGAGCCGGGCCACGTCGCCCTGATCCCGCGCGGGGTCCGCTTCCGCGTCGAGCTGCTCGACGCCGACGCCCGCGGGTACGTCTGCGAGAACTACGGCCAGCCCTTCGAGCTGCCCGGCCTCGGCCCGATCGGTGCCAACGGCCTCGCCGCGGCCCGCGACTTCCAGGCGCCGGTGGCGGCGTACGAGGACGTCGAGGGCCCGGTGGAGGTGGTCAACAAGTTCTGCGGCAACCTCTGGTCCGCGACGTACGACCACTCCCCGCTCGACGTCGTCGCCTGGCACGGCACGCACGTGCCGTACGTCTACGACCTGCGCCGCTTCAACGTCATCGGCACGATCAGCTACGACCACCCGGACCCGTCGATCTTCACCGTGCTGACCTCCCCGTCCGACACTCCGGGCCTCGCGGGCGTGGACTTCGTGGTCTTCGCCCCGCGCTGGCTGGTCGGCGAGGACACCTTCCGCCCGCCGTACTTCCACCGGAACGTGATGAGCGAGTACATGGGCCTGATCGAGGGCGCCTACGACGCCAAGGCCGAGGGCTTCGTCCCCGGCGGCGGCTCGCTGCACAACATGATGTCGGCGCACGGCCCGGACCGGGAGACCTTCGACAAGGCCAGCGCCGCCGAGCTGAAGCCGCAGAAGATCGACGACGGGCTGGCCTTCATGTTCGAGACCCGCTGGCCGATCACCGCCACCGCCCAGGCGGCCGCCGCGGACCACCTCCAGCAGGGTTACGACGACGTCTGGCAGGGGCTGCAGCGCCATTTCCGCGCCTGAGCCCCCGGCTTAGGATTCCTGGACAAGCCCCGCCCCTACGGAGACCCGCCCGTGACCGCCTTCGCCCCCGACTCGCTGGTGCTGAACCGGAAGCTGCCCCTGTGGTACCAGGTGTCGCAGTCGCTGCGCGCCTCGATACTGGGGCGCAGCCCGGACGAGTCGCTGCGGCTGCCCACCGAGGAGCAGCTCGCCGAGCACTACGGGGTCAGCGTGCTGACCATGCGGCAGGCGCTGAAGGAGCTGGAGCAGGAGGGGCTGATCAGCCGGCACCGGCGGCGCGGCACGTTCATCGAGCCGGGTGCGCAGCGCGGTGCGCCGGTACGGCTGCTGGGCTCGGTCGATGCGATCGTGGCCCAGCAGTCGGGCGAACGTACGACGGTTCTCGGCCAGGAGCGGGGGCCGGTGCCCGGGGAGCTGCGGGAGTACTTCCCGGACGTCGCGGAGGTGGTCACCTACCGGCGGCTGCGCCGCGACGGCGTCACCGGCGAGCCCACCAACTGGGCGGAGAACGCGATCCGCCCCGAGCTGGCGCAGGGCGTGGACGTCGCCGACCTGGAGCGCTGGCCGATGACGAAGGTGCTGCGGGACGTGGTCGGGGTCCGGATCAGCCGGATCACGGACACGGTGGAGGCGAGGCTGGCCGACCCGGCGACCGCCGAGCTGCTGGACGTCCCGCTGCTGAGCCCGATCCTGCACTACACGGGCGTCACGTACGACGAGGACGGCCGGGTCGTGGACGTGGCGCGCATCCGCTACCGGGGCGACCGCTTCTCCTTCACGGTGACGGTCGAGGCACACTGAGTCCGGGCCCGCGGGAGCAGGCCCGGACGGCACTCGGCATCACGTCTTCCCGTCGTCACGTCTCCTCGGCGTCACGTCGTCCCGTCGTCACGCCTCCTCGGCGTCACATCTTCCCGGCGTCCCGGCGTCACGCCTTCTCGTCGTCACGACTGCCCGGCGTCACTTCTTCTCGTCGTCGTCGGCGGTCCGCTCGCCCTCGGCCTGGGACGGGGTGGTCCGCATGGTCTGCGGGTGGTGCTGGCGGCGTTCCATCTCGTCCATGTCCTCGTCGAGCCGTTCGCCCTCCGCCTGGGACGGGGTCGTGTACTCGTCGTACTGGCTCATGTCCGCCTCCTCGGCCGGAACCCCTACACAAGGAGCGTAAGCGCCCACCCGGTCCGCAGCACCCCCTACCATCTGCGGCGTGAGCGTGAGGGTGAGTGCAGGCGTGAGCGGGGACCCAGGGGACCCAGGGGACCCAGGGGAAGACGTGCCGCTGCTGGACGAGCTGATGCCGTGGTCCGTGGCGGGGCTGCGGCTGGGCCGGGGGTGGGTGGCCGCACCCGACCCCGGGACGCTGCGGGCCCGCTGGGCGGCGCTGACCGGGGCCGAGGCGGCGGAGCGGGAGCGGCTGTTCCGCCCCACGCGGACCCGGACGCCCGACGCCGGGGCGGCCGCGCTGCCGGGGCAGCGGACGGCCACCGGGCGGTTCTCGGCGGCGCCGGGCGCGTGCCCGGAGCCGGTACGCGTACTGCACGAGCCGTTCGACGAGCAGTGGCTGCTGCCCGACCAGCGGCTGATCGACGCGGCCCGGCCGGAGTTGTGGCGGGTCCTGGACGAGCAGCAGGTCTTCCTGCTGGAGGCCGGCCCGCGGATGCTGGCGACGGCCCTGCTGCCGGCCGGGCGGACGGGCCGGATCCGCCCGCTCCACCGCCGCCCGGGCGGCGCCGAACCGAATCTCGCGCCGGGCCTGCTCACCTTCCTCGGCGACCGCTACGGGACCCGGGTGGCCCCGGAGGACGTGCTGTCCTGGGTCCTGGCGGCCGCCCGGCCCGGTCCGCGCGGGCCGCGGGTACCGCTGCCGGCCGACCCGGAGCGCTGGCGGGCCGGCCTGGAGCTGGGCCACCGGCTGCTGGCGGTCC
>NZ_WTFF01000143.1 GCF_019400985.1 Streptomyces bambusae | reverse complement strand
CTGCTGGCCACCCTGCTCTGCGACCCCGGCCTCGGCACGTCCAGCCGGGTCGCCGACCTGGCCCTGCGCGGGTTCGCCCGGGGGCGGCTGGCGGTCCCGGAGGGCGGCGCGGCCGCCCTGCCGGAGCTGCTCGCGGCCGGGCTGCCGCCGGACACCGTCCGTACGGGCGTCCGGGTCCGATCGGTTGCGACCAACCTCGTCACCACCGAGGACCACGGCGACTTCCGCTGCCGCTCCGTCCTGCTGGCCACGGGGGCGCGGGCCGCGGCGGAGCTGTTGCCGGGGCTGCGGGTGCCGACGTTCCACGAGGTCACGGCCGTCCACCACGCGGTGGCGGGCGGACTGCCGTCGGACGGGTCGCTGCTGCTGGACGGCGACCCGAAGTGGCCGGTCGCGCACACGGCCGTCATGAGCGCCGTCGACCCGACCCGCGCACCGGCCGGGCACGCGCTGGTCACCACCACCGTGCTCGGGCCCCCGCCGGCGCTGCGTACGGTCGCCTCGCGGCTGGCCCGGCTCTACGAGACGTCCACCCGGGGGTGGGAGGTCCTGGCCGTCCACCACACGCGGGAGGCGGTGCCGGCGATGCCGCCGCCGCACGACCTGCGGCGGCCGGTGCGGGTGTTGTCGGGGCTGTACGTGTGCGGGGACCACCGGGACACGAACACGGTGCAAGGGGCGCTGCATTCCGCTCGGCGGGCGTCGGCGGCGGTGCTGCGGGACTTCGGGATCTCCCTGCCGGCGACGGAACCACCCCTGCCGGCCGCAGCCTGACCATCCGCTGCGCGGGGCCTTTTCCCCACCCCGCCCCTTCCCGTAACCGGGGCTGCGCCCCGGACCCCGTTCCGTGCGCTTCGCGCCCGGTGCGCTCAAACGCCGCGCGGGCTGGAATATCCAGCCCCGCCGGCGTTTGAGGCGCGGGGGTACGGGGGCGGAGCCCCCGGTTCCGGGAAGGGGCGGGTAGGGGAAAAGGCCCCGCGCAGCGGCTCAGCCGGGCTGCCCAGGCCCGCCCCGCCCAGGCCCGCCGCCGGCCGGGGCCGGGCCGGGGTCCGGGGCCCCGCCCCGTTACGACAGCGCCCCCACCCGCTCCCGGTACGTCCTGACCGCCGCCGCGTCACGATACGGCTCCAGCCGGCGCTCGAAGTCGCGCACGTACTCCACCGCCCGCACCGACCGCATCTCCATCGCCTGCTGCGCCGCCTCCGCCCCCAGCGCGCACGCCTGGTCCAGTTCGCCCAGGCCCAGCCGGGCCGTGGCCAGGACCACCCGGCAGAACAGCCGGGACCGCGCGTACGCCGGGGCGCGCAGCTGGAGCGAGCGCTCCGCGTGCTGGGCCGCCGCGCGGTACTGCTGGAGGTCGCGGTGGCAGTGGCCGAACTCGTCCGCCAGCTGCGCCTCGTCGAAGGGGCGCGCCCAGTGCGGTACGTCGTCGCCGGGCCGGGCCGCGCCCAGCGACCGCTCCGCCCGGACCAGCGAGGCCGTGGCCGCCCGTACCTCGCCCAGCACCGCGTGCCCCCGCGCCTCCGCCGCGTGCAGCACCGCCTGGACCACCGGCGGCGGCCCCGAGCCGACGCCCTGCTGGGCGACCCGCGCCAGCTGCACCGCCTCCCGGCCGTGCCCCAGGTACACCGCCTGCCGGCTCATCGTGACCAGGACGTACGAGCCGTACGGGCGGTCCCCGGCCGCCTGGGCCAGCCGCAGCGCCTGCACGAAGTAGCGCTGGGCCAGCCCGTGCGCCGCGATGTCGTACGAGGTCCAGCCCGCCAGCCGGGTCAGGTCGGCGGCCGCCGCGAACAGCCGCCGCCCCGTCGTCTCCCCGTACGTGCCGCGCAGCATCGGCTCCGCCTCGTGCTCCAGGTACCGCACCAGCGCCTGGCGGGCGTGCCCGCCCCCGTAGGCGTGGTCCAGCGCCCGGAACAGCTCGCTCACCGACCGCAGGGCCGCGATGTCGCCGCTGGTCACCCGCTGTCCCGGGCCCCGGTCGATCTGCCGCTGCCGCGGCACGGCGGTGCGGCCCTGCGTCGGCACCCGGGCGGCCGCCGCGAGGTCCGCGCCCCGGCCCACCCGCTCGTCGGCCCGGCCGATCAGCCAGTCGCGGCTCGGCACCACCAGCCCGGCCGGGGTGAAGGCGATCTTCCGCAGTTCGGCGTGCGAGCCGGAGTCCTTGCGCCACAGCCCGCTCGCGATGTCCACGGCCTCCTCCGGCGTGGCCGCGAACTCCAGCCCGGCGTACACGGGCGCGCAGGCGTCCAGGCCCAGGTCCTGCGCCGAGAGCCGGCGGCCCAGCCGCCGGGTGAACACCTCGGCGATCAGCGCCGGGGTGGTCCCGCGGGGCTGCTGGCCGCGCAGCCAGCGGGTCACGGACGTCTTGTCGTACCGCAGATCGAGACCGTGCTCCAGGCCGAGCTGGTCGACGCGGCGGGCGAGCCCGGCGTTGGAGAACCCGGCTTCCGCGATCAGTGCCGCGAGCTGCCGGTTGGGGACACGCTGGGCTGGTCGTTCCGTCATCGGCTCCACGGTCTCCTGACGTGACGGACCGGAGTCCCGGCCCTCTGAACGGCGTGAATGTAGCGGCGAACTCCGCCCGTACCGCCCCCTTGGTCCCACATTCATCCGATCGTGCGAAGAACGGGGAGGGCTCTTTACGGACAGTCCATGACGGTCCCCATAGGCTGCGAACATGACCCGCCGCTCCACCGCCCCCCAGCCCCCGCCGGGGCCACCCCTGGCGGAGCCCGCTCCCGAGGCCGCCCGCGGGCCCGCTCCGGGGACCCTGCCCAGGCCCGCCGCCGCAGCCGCACCCCGGCCCCTGCGCAGGAGCCACGGGACCGCCGCCGAGAGCACCGCGCCGCTGCCCGCGCCCGAGCTGACCGAGGCCGAGTGCCGCCGCTGCGGCACGCTCATCGCCGGGCTGGACGGGCGGTACGCCTGCGGGGTGTGCGGCTGGGTCAACGACCACTCCGAGGGCCACCGGCGGCTGCCGCGGGCCGACGAGGACCCGGACCTGCCGCGCCGGGGCCGGCGGCCGCCCAAGCTCCCGCCGGGCCCGCCCCCGGACGCCCTGTGACCAGGCTCCTGAAGCCTCCCGCGAGGCCCGCCGTACCCTTGCTGGAGCGATACGTGCACACAGCAGGTTCAACGAGGAGGTGCTGCGGTGTCTGAGCTGCGGTTTGTCCGTCTGGGCTTCGGGCCGGACGCGGTGGAGTACACCGAGGCGTGGGAGGAGCAGCGGCGGGTGCACGCCGCGCGCTTCGAGGACGCCGTCCCGGACACCTGCCTCCTGGTGGAGCACGAGCCCGTCTACACCGCGGGCCGGCGCACCGAGGACAGCGAGCGCCCCCTCGACGGCACCCCCGTCATCGACGTGGACCGCGGCGGAAAGATCACCTGGCACGGCCCGGGCCAGCTCGTCGGCTACCCGATCATGAAGCTGCCCCGCCCGGTCGACGTGGTCGCCCACGTCCGCCGGCTGGAGGAGGCGCTGATCCGCACCGCCGCCGACTTCGGCCTGGAGACCACCCGGATCGAGGGCCGCTCCGGCGTCTGGGTGCTCGGCGACCCGATCGAGCAGCGGCCGGCGATCGGCGGGATCACCCTCGACTTCGACCCGCGGATCCACGACGACGAGTTCGACGCCCGCCTGAACGGCCCCGAGTACGCCCCGTCCAACGCCGGCCAGCGCCGCGAGGACCGCAAGCTCGCCGCCATCGGCATCCGCGTGGCCAAGGGCGTCACCATGCACGGCTTCTCGATCAACGTGAACCCCGACAACACCTGGTTCGACCGGATCGTGCCCTGCGGCATCCGGGACGCCGGTGTGACCTCGCTCTCGTACGAACTGGGCCGGGAGATCACCATCGACGAGGTGCTGCCGGTCGTCGAGCGGCACCTGAAGGACGTCCTGGAGAACGCCGAGCTGCGGCCGCGCGAGATCGAGCACTCGGCGAGCGCGTAGCGGGCGGACGGCCGGGGAATCCCCCGGGCCGCCCGCAGGTTGCCCCCATGCCGGCCGCAGGCCGATACCGATGTGCCGGCCGCAGGCCGATACCCGTGCCGCCCGCAGGTCGGCCGGCGTAAGAGCGTATGAAATTACGGGCGTACCCTGGTGGGCGCCGAAGAATCGAAGTCACAGGGAGCCGGTCGTGTCCGCAGTCGCACCCGACGGTCGCAAGATGCTGCGTCTGGAGGTCCGCAACAGCCAGACCCCCATCGAGCGCAAGCCCGAGTGGATCAAGACGCGGGCGAAGATGGGCCCCGAGTACACCGCGATGCAGAGCCTCGTGAAGAGCGAGGGCCTGCACACCGTGTGCCAGGAAGCCGGCTGCCCGAACATCTACGAGTGCTGGGAGGACCGCGAGGCCACCTTCCTCATCGGCGGCGACCAGTGCACCCGGCGCTGCGACTTCTGTCAGATCGACACCGGCAAGCCGCAGGCCCTGGACCGCGACGAGCCGCGCCGCGTCGGCGAGTCCGTGGTCACCATGGACCTGAACTACGCCACCATCACCGGCGTCGCCCGCGACGACCTGGAGGACGGCGGTGCCTGGCTGTACGCCGAGACCGTGCGCCAGATCCACCAGCAGACCGCGGGCCGCGAGGCCGGCCACACCAAGGTCGAGCTGCTGGCCCCCGACTTCAACGCCGTCCCGGAGCTGCTGGAGGAGGTCTTCGCCTCCCGCCCCGAGGTTTTCGCGCACAACGTCGAGACCGTGCCGCGGATCTTCAAGCGCATCCGCCCCGGCTTCCGCTACGAGCGCTCGCTGGACGTGATCACCAAGGCCCGCGCGTACGGCCTGGTCACCAAGTCCAACCTGATCCTGGGCATGGGCGAGGAGCGCGAGGAGGTCAGCGAGGCCCTGCGCGACCTGCACGAGGCGGGCTGCGAGCTGATCACCATCACCCAGTACCTGCGCCCGTCGCCGCGGCACCACCCCGTCGAGCGCTGGGTGAAGCCGGCCGAGTTCGTGGAGCTGGCGAAGGAGGCCGAGGAGATCGGCTTCTCGGGCGTCATGTCCGGCCCGCTGGTCCGCTCGTCGTACCGCGCGGGCCGCCTCTACCAGCAGGCGATGGAGAAGCGCGCGACGGTCTGACCGCACGCGCGCGGACCGCGCGGACCGCGCGCGCTCGCCGCACCCGTGCCGACCGCACCCGTGCGTACGCGACTGAATGTGTGAAGTCACGCACACATTGCTACTAACCGGTAATACCGCGCCGACGCGGCCCCTAGGCTCATTCCAGGAGGAGCCCGGCGGGCCGCGTCAGTGTTTTCGATGTGTCATCACTCTTTGACCGACCGGTCATGCCCTGGTAACACCGAACAGTGATGCTGTGGAAGCACAGCGCTACCCTTCGACGTGAGCACCGAGAAAGGGACCGACATCATGCAGGCCGCGCCAGTCCGCGCCATCGCCATTCCCTCCCTCACCGACGCCTTCCGGGGCATCGAGTCGCTGCTCATCCGCGGCGCCCGCCGCAACGCCTGGACGGCCGTCCTGGAGGACCGCCGCAGGGCCAAGGACCGGGTCGAGACCGAGCACGTGCTCGAGGCCGTGGCCACCCGTACGCCGCAGGCCACGTAAACTTCGCTTCATGGCGAGGAAGTCAAACGCAGACACTGCTGCGAACCCCGGGCGACTCAAGCAGATCGCCCTGACGTACAAGATGACCCGTAAGGCCGACCCCAAGGTCGGTCTCATCGTGGCGGGCGTGGGAATCGTCACCTTCGGTGTCTTCCTCGCAATCGGCTTCCTGCTCGACCAGCCGGTCTACCTCGGCATCCTGGGCTTCCTGGTGGCGTTCCTCGCGATGGCGATCGTCTTCGGGCGCCGCGCCGAGCGGGCCGCCTTCGGGCAGATGGAGGGCCAGCCGGGAGCGGCCGCGGCCGTACTGGACAACGTGGGACGCGGTTGGACCACCACCCCGGCCGTGGCGATGAACCGCAGCCAGGACATCGTCCACCGCGCGGTCGGCAGGGCCGGCGTCGTGCTGGTCGCCGAGGGCAACCCGAACCGCGTGAAGACGCTGCTGGCGGCCGAGAAGAAGAAGATGGCCCGGATCATGCCGGACGTGCCGGTCCACGACATCATCGTCGGCACCGGCGAGGGCCAGGTCCCGCTGAAGAAGGTGCGCACGACGCTGCTCAAGCTCCCGCGCGTGCTGGCCGGCCCCCAGGTCACCCAGGTCAACGACAAGCTGCGGGCCATGGGCGACCTGATGAGCAACATGCCGCTGCCGAAGGGCCCGATGCCCAAGGGCATGCGGATGCCGCGCGGCGGAAAGATGCGCTGACCTGCTTTTCGTATACGAGCACTACGCGTGAGGGGCGCCCCGCCGACCGGCCGGGCGCCCCTCACGCGTAGTACTTCGTACTTCGTAGTGCTGTGCGGACGGCTAGATCCTCACCTGGACGGCCTTGGCGAGCCGGTCGTGCAGCCCGCGCCCGTCGCGGTCCCAGATCAGCGCCGGGACCAGCAGGGCCAGCAGCAGCGTCCGCAGGGCCACCCGGCCGATGCCCAGCCGCCCGCCGTCCTCCGCGACCACACGCAGGCCCACGAGCCGCTTGCCCGGGGTGAAGCCCACGGTGCCGACGGTCAGGACGCTCAGGACGATGAAGAGCGCCAGCGTCCAGTTCGCCGCCGCGGTCGGCCGGCCCTCCGCGATCAGCTGGGACGCGATGAGCTGGCAGGCGGCCCAGTCGATGACCACCGCGGCCAGCCGGCGCCCGAACCGGGCCGCCGAGCCGGAGCCCTCCTGGGGCAGGCCGAGGCGCTCGCCCGGGTACCCCAGGTCGACGCCCATCTCCTCGACCGCCGCGCGGGGGCCGGAGAGCCACGATCCGATTGCTTCCCTCTTGTCCACCCGACCACGGTACCTGTGGCGCTCCAGGCGTCCTCCGCGGGGATCCGGTTAACTTGTGCGAAACAAATGGGTCATGCCCGGGAAATCCCGCCTGCTTATGGTCGGGTCAGCGTGCGGCACCGCACTGACGCACCACGAGCAACACAAGCCCGCCCTGCCCCGGGTCGGGAGTAGGAGGAGTTGGATGTTCCAGAACGCCGACGACGCGAAGAAGTACATCGCGGACAACGACATCAAGTTCGTTGATGTCCGGTTCTGCGACCTGCCCGGTGTGATGCAGCACTTCAGCATCCCGGCGGCGGCGTTCGACCCGTCCGAGGAGCTCGCCTTCGACGGCTCCTCGATCCGCGGCTTCCAGGCCATCCACGAGTCGGACATGGCGCTGCGCGCCGACCTGTCCACCGCGCGCCTGGACCCGTTCCGCCGCGACAAGACGCTGAACATCAACTTCTTCATCCACGACCCGATCACGGGCGAGGCCTACAGCCGCGACCCGCGCAACATCGCCAAGAAGGCCGAGGCCTACCTCGCCTCCACCGGCATCGCCGACACCGCGTACTTCGGCCCCGAGGCCGAGTTCTACGTGTTCGACAGCGTGCGCTTCGCCACCTCCGCGAACGAGGGCTTCTACCACATCGACTCCGAGGCCGCTGCCTGGAACACCGGCAAGGAGGAGAACAACCGCGGGTACAAGGTCCGCTACAAGGGCGGTTACTTCCCGGTCGCCCCGGTCGACCACTTCGCCGACCTGCGCGCCGAGATCTCCCTGGAGCTGGACCGTCAGGGCCTGCAGGTCGAGCGCCAGCACCACGAGGTCGGCACCGGCGGCCAGGCGGAGATCAACTACAAGTTCAACACGCTGCTCGCCGCGGCCGACGACCTGATGCTCTTCAAGTACATCGTGAAGAACGTCGCCTGGCGCAACGGCAAGACCGCGACCTTCATGCCGAAGCCGATCTTCGGCGACAACGGCTCGGGCATGCACGTCCACCAGTCGCTGTGGCAGGGCGGCGAGCCGCTCTTCTACGACGAGGCCGGCTACGCGGGCCTGTCGGACACCGCCCGCTACTACATCGGCGGCATCCTCAAGCACGCCCCGTCGCTGCTGGCCTTCACCAACCCGACGGTGAACTCCTACCACCGCCTGGTCCCCGGCTTCGAGGCCCCGGTCAACCTGGTCTACTCGCAGCGCAACCGCTCCGCGGCCATGCGCATCCCGATCACGGGCTCGAACCCGAAGGCCAAGCGCGTCGAGTTCCGCGCCCCGGACCCGTCCTCGAACCCGTACCTGGCCTTCTCGGCCCTGATGCTCGCGGGCCTCGACGGCATCAAGAACAAGATCGAGCCGATGGAGCCGATCGACAAGGACCTCTACGAGCTCGCCCCCGAGGAGCACGCGGGCGTCCCGCAGGTCCCGACCAACCTCGAGTCGGTCCTCCAGGCCCTGGAGAACGACAACGAGTACCTCCAGGCCGGCGGCGTCTTCACCTCCGACCTGATCGAGACCTGGATCGACTACAAGCGCCAGCACGAGATCGCCCCGATCCAGCTCCGCCCGCACCCGCACGAGTTCGAGCTCTACTTCGACCTGTAAGCCGTAGACGGCTGACGAAGGGCCGCCCACCCCTCCTGGGGGTGGGCGGCCCTTCGGCTTGTCTACCGGGGTGCGGTACGAGGCGCGGATCACCACCGGGGGGTGCCGGGCAGCGTGCTCAGCTGGGCCAAGGCCCGCCGGGCCTCCTGCGTCTCGTGATGGGCGTTGCCCAGGGTGTGGCGGCGGGCCCGCAGGACCCGCCGCATCTCACAGCGGGCAACCGCCAGCTGACCGGTCTGCGCCCAGCCGACCGCCCAGTTGAAGTGCGTACGCAGGGTGGAAGGATGGTTCGGTCCCAGGTGGGCGCGCTCTTCGTCGAGGATCTGCTTCCACTCGCGCAGAGCCGTCACGTGACGGCCCCGCTGGGACAGGATGTGCGTCAGTTCGTGCCGGGTCGCCAGGACGTCCTCGTGGCGTGAGCCGAGCCCGTTCTCCTCGCGCGAGGCCATGATCTCCTTCAGGAGGGCTTCGGCTTCGTCGAGCTTGCCGCGCTGGACGAGGATCTGTGCCACGTTGTGCTTCGACTGGAGGGTCGAGTAGTGGTGCTCGCCCAGGATGTCGGACTCGATGAGCGAGAGCTCCTTGAAGTCGAGGAGCGCCCTGACCTGGTGGCCGCGGATGCGGTGGATGGAGGCCACGCTGAACCGGGTGATGAGCACCGACGGGTGCCAGCTGGGCAGGAACGCGCGCTGGCGCCGCATGACGTCGTGGAAGATGCCGAGGGCCTCGTCCAGCTTCCCGCGGTGCCACAAGATGACGCCGAGCTCGTGCCGGACGACCGATTCCGTGTACCGGGGGAAGCCGGGCGTCTCCTCGCACAGGGTGACGGCCGTGCGGGACTCGTGCTCCGCCTCCTCCAGGAAGCCGCGCTCGCGCAGAGCGGTTGCGAGCTGGTGGTGGGCCTGTACCCACAAGGCATGGTTGCGGGGCCACCCCCCTGCCAGCCGCCCCATGATGTCGCGGTGGAGGTGCTCGGCCGTGGCGAACTCGCCGCGTTCGAGCACGACCGCTGCCAGCAGGTAGTCGGCGGCCAGCACGTGGAAGCTGTCGGCGTCGTGCTGCAGGCCGGCCAGACGGCGGGCTTCCACGGAGAGGGCCTCCGCCGGCTCCAGCCGGGACGTCCGCCAGGCCCAGTCCGCGAAGACGTAGCAGGCGTGGAAGCGCTCCCTTGCGTCGTCCGGGAGCAGGCGCGCCCGTGCGTACACCGCCTCCGCGATTCCGTGGGCGACCTCGTACTGGCCCGACGTACGCAGGTACTCCCCGAACCACGCGGTGATCTCGACGACCTCCTTGAGGAGCGGACCGGGGTCTTCGGGGAGCCGCGTCGAGGCCGCGACGACGTGGGGGACCAGGAGCTGCCAGAAGCTGCTGTCGCGCGGGTCCTCGGGCCACGCTCCGCGGAACGAGCCCATACATCGGACGGCAGCCATCCAGACGTCGGTGCGCGTGGGGGAAACGCCCAGCTGTGCGGCGTTGACCTCGGCCACGAGAGGGTGGACCGACACGCACTTGTGCCCGGCCCCGGTGTGGTCCGGGACGCGGTAGAAGTCCCCGTGAAGGTACTCGTCGGGCCCTTCGGTGGTGATGTCGAGAAGTCCGAGGTCGCTCAGGGCGTTGAGCGAGCGCTGCAGCGTGACGTTGTCCCACGGACCGGCATCCGCGCAGGTCCTGGCGAGCACCTTGGTGCGGAGCGCCGCGATCGGCAGCGGCCGGGAGGCGAAGCACGACAGCAGCCGCATGAGGGTCCGGGTCTGGGGGATCCCCTGTTGCTCCAGGAAGTCCAGGGAGATCTCCCACGTCTGCATCACCAGTCGGCGTTCGTCGAGGTGCGTGCCGCCCACCCCTGCCGTAGCCGCCGCCCGGTCGATCGCGTCCGGGAAGTCGCGGTCCAGTGCGGCCAGGTAGCCGTCGAACCCGTTGATCGTGGAAGCCGGCAGCGCGAGACAGCGGCCGGCCAGCCGGAGGGCGAGCGGGACTCCTCCGAGCCGGTCGGCGAGCTGCGCGGCGTGCTCGCGCTGTTCCTCGTCCACCGCCGGTAAGTCCGCGGTGTCGATCAGCATGTCCCGTCCGGCCGCTCGGGACAGCGGCGCCAGGCGGACCATGTGCGCCTCTTCCGACCACACGTCCCGGCCACCCACGCGCGTGGTCACCAGGACACAGCCGCCGGGGGCGGCCCGGAGCCATTCGGAGCCGAGTTCGTCCTCGACGGCCATCGGGTCGTCCGCGCTGTCGAAGACGACGAGCCAGGACCCGCCCGATCCGGAGAGCGCCTCCCAGGCCAGGTCGGCCGCGCTGATGTTGCCCACGGCCGCTTCCTGCACGGCCGACTCGGTCGCGCCCGCGCGGATGGCCACCTGCAGCAGGGCCTCCCGCACACCGACCCTGTCGGCCGCCGGAATCCAGAAGACCCGGCTCCCCTTCCGCTTCTGTGTGCGGGCGGCGGACAGGGCCAGCGCGGTCTTGCCGACCCCGCCCATGCCGTGGAGAACGGTGACCGACTCGGCGGGCAGGTCGGTGAGACGGGTCAGCTCCGCCTCCCGTCCGTGGAGCCTGCGCGGGAGCAGCTTGAACGGCGGCTCCAGCGAAGCCGCCGTTTCGCCGGCCCGGCGCTCGGTGTTGACGTGGAAGTGGTAGCTCCGCGTCACGTTCACCTGATCGCGCCCGGCCTGGTAGACACGCGCGTTCTCCGAGGCGGTCGCCTGCTGCCGGATGCGCAGGATGTCGTTGTCCCTGAACCGCATGGCCCTCCCGTGCTCTCTAGTCCGCACGGTACCCAGCCCGCACGGCACACGGGTGTGGTTCGCCCGAGTTGGGCGTCGTACCGTCCCGTCGCGCGTCGTCCCGGGGAACGCTCAGCGCATCAGGTCCATGCCGCTCGTGAGTTCGTGCAGGGCCCGGGCCGCGAGGGCCGAGGGGGAGCCGGGGCCCGTGGTGGGGGTGTTCGTCGTGGACCAGACTTCCAGCGAGACGCGGATGGCGTCGGTGGCCGCGGCTGCCAGGAGGCGGATCGAGAGGGGGTCCGAGGTGGGGCCGGCCAGGGTGGTGAGGATGGGGGCCAGGCGTTCCTCGGAGTCCTGGTTCACGCGGTACCAGACCGCGCGCAGGGCCGGGTCGTCGGTGGCGGCGCGCAGGAGGCCGCGGGTCCAGTTCAGGCCCTCGTCCACGGCCGTCGGGCCGGTGAGGGCGCGGGTCACGGCGCGTTCCAGGGCCTCGGCCAGGGGCGTGCCGGGGGCCTCCTCGGCGAGCAGGGCCCGCCAGGCGTCGCCGCCGCCCGCGAGCAGCGGGGCCACGGCCTCCTGCTTGTTGCGGAAGTAGCGGTAGAACGTACGCAGTGCGACGCCCGCGCGGCGGGCGATGTCCTCCGCGGTGGTGCCGTCGGGGCCGTGCTCGGCGAAGAGCTCGCAGGCGGCGCGGGCGATGTCCAGCTGGGTGGCGGCCTTGCGGCGCTCGGTCAGGGACTGGGCGCCGGGGCCGGTCTGAGGGGTGTACGGGCGAGGGGACTTCACGGAAGGCAGCGTACTCCCCGGGATCGCATGAATTGCACGTATTGACGGTCTGGCAAAGCGTGTCAAGGAGGGGGTAGGGTCCGGATCATGAATCGTTATGAAGGACGTCGCGTTCTCGTCAGCGGTGGTGGCTCCGGGATCGGTCAGGCCACCGTGCACCGGATCCTCGCCGAGGGCGGCCGGGTCCACACCGTGGACGTCGACGAGGCGGGACTGAAGGCCACCGTCGAGCAGGCCACCGCGGACGGCGTGGCGGAGCGGCTCAGCACCGCGCTGCTGGACATCTCCGACGAGGGCGCGGTCAAGGACGGGGTCGCCGCCGCCGTGGCGGGGCTCGGCGGGCTCGACGTGCTGGTCAACGCGGCCGGCATCCTGCGTTCCGAGCACACGCACAAGACCTCGCTGGAGCTCTGGAACAAGGTCATCTCCGTCAACCTGACCGGCACCTTCCTGATGATCCGGGAGTCGCTGCCCGCGCTGCTGGCGGGCGAGAAGCCGGTCGTCGTGAACTTCAGCTCCACCTCGGCGTCCTTCGCGCACCCGTACATGTCGGCGTACGCGGCCAGCAAGGGCGGCATCCAGGCCATGACCCACGGCCTGGCCGCCGAGTACAGCAAGCAGGGCCTGCGGGCGGTCAGCGTCGCGCCCGGCTCCATCGCGAGCGGGATGACCACCGGCGCCGGCCCGGGCCTGCCCGAGGACACCGACTGGAGCCTGTTCGCCAAGCTCGCCCCCGCCATCGGCGAGGGCTTCGCGGGGCCGGAGACCGTGGCCGGCGTCGTGGCGATGCTGGGCTCGGAGGACGGCGCCTTCATCACCGGTACCGAGATCCGGATCGACGGCGGTACGCACTACTGAGCCGATGCCTTCACCAAGCCGATCGGCTTACCCGGCTGGTCGGCTCGCCGAGCCGGTCGTCGCCGAGCCGATCGGCTTACCGGGCCGGTCGTCGCTCCGGGGTCCCGCCGGCCGGCAGCGGCCGTCCCGGCTCATGACCTGAAGCGGTCCCAGAGCCGGGGGAAGCGCTCCGCCAGGACGGCGTCGTCCTCGAAGTCCAGCGGGGTGCCCGCCGGCTCGGCCGCCTGGGCGGGGATGCCCAGGTCCGGTGCCACCACGCCGGTCAGCTGCTCGTACGCCTCGTCGGCCGCGTAGCCGAGCTCCTCGCCGTCCCCGTCGATCTCCTCGTCGAACTCGCCCAGCAGCTCGGCCAGGTGGTCCGGATCGTGCACCGCGCCCTCGAACACCTCCCGGCCCTGGCCGATCAGCCAGCACCGGAAGTAGTCGAACGCGTCGTCGCTGGCCCCGTCGAGCAGCACGTACGCCGCGCCCCACAGGTCCCAGGTGTACGCCCGGTTGTAGCGCGCCTCGAAGTGCCGGGCGAAGTCCAGGACGGAGTCCGGGTCGAGCGACGTCAGCCGCTCCACGAGCAGCTCGGCGTGTTCCTCGGGGTCGCCCTCGGCGGCCTCGCGGGTGGTGTCCACGATCTCCCAGAACTCCGTCTCGTCCATCACGGGTCCAGCATCACGGGTCCGCCCGAACCCCGCCACCGCTCATACGGCCAAAGGCCGAACGCCGTGAGGCGGCCCGCCCCCGAAGGGGTGGGCCGCCTCACGGTCGGACAGGTTCGGCTCAGAGGCCGTAGCGCTCCCGGGCCTCCTTGACCGCGGACGCCGGGACCTCGCCGCGGCGGGCGAGCTGGGCCAGGGCCGCGACCACGATGGACTGGGCGTCGACGCCGAAGTGGCGGCGGGCGCCGGCGCGGGTGTCGGAGAGGCCGAAGCCGTCCGTGCCCAGCGAGCTCCACTCCTGCGGGACCCACTGGCTGATCTGGTCCGGGACCTGGCGCATCCAGTCGGAGACCGCCAGCACCGGGCCCGGGGCGCCCTCCAGGACCCGGGTGACGTACGGGGTGCGCTCCTCGCCGCGCAGGAGGGTCTCGTCGGCCTCCAGCGCGTCGCGGCGCAGCTCGCCCCAGGAGGTGGCGGACCATACGTCGGCCGAGACGTTCCAGTCCTTCGCCAGCAGCTGCTGGGCCTCCAGGATCCAGTGGATCGCCGTGCCCGAGGCCATCAGCTGGATCTTCGGGGCGTCCGCGGCCGGGGCCGCCTCGCCCAGGTCCGCGGCCGTGTTGAAGCGGTACAGGCCCTTGACGATGCCTTCCTCGACACCCTCGGGCATGGCCGGCTGCGGCTTCGGCTCGTTGTAGACCGTGAGGTAGTAGAAGACGTCCTCGGGGGTCTCGCCGTACATGCGGTTCAGACCGTCCTTGACGATCACCGCGATCTCGTACGCGAAGGCCGGGTCGTAGTTGAGCGAGGCCGGGTTGGTGGCCGCGATCAGGTGCGAGTGGCCGTCGGCGTGCTGCAGGCCCTCACCGGTCAGGGTCGTGCGGCCGGCGGTGGCGCCGACGATGAAGCCCTTGCCGAGCTGGTCGGCGAGCTGCCACATCTGGTCGCCCGTGCGCTGCCAGCCGAACATCGAGTAGAAGATGTAGAAGGGGATCATCGTCTCGCCGTGCGTCGCGTACGACGTGGCGGCGGCGATGAAGTCGGCCATGGCGCCGGCCTCGGTGATCCCCTCGTTGAGGATCTGGCCGTCCTTGGCCTCCTTGTAGTACATCAGCTGGTCGCGGTCGACCGGCTCGTACGTCTGGCCCAGCGGCGAGTAGATGCCGGCCGACGGGAAGAGGGACTCCATACCGAAGGTACGGGCCTCGTCGGGGACGATCGGCACCCAGCGGCGGCCGGTCTCCTTGTCCCGCATCAGGTCCTTGACCAGGCGGACGAAGGCCATGGTGGTGGCCATCTCCTGCTTGCCGGAACCCTTGAGCAGCGGGGCGTACGACTTGTCGGCCGGCTGCGGCAGGGCCACCTGGTGCACGCGGCGGGCCGGCGCGGGGCCGCCGAGGGCCGCGCGGCGCTCGTGCAGGTAGCGGACCTCGGGGGAGTCGGCGCCCGGGTGGCCGTAGGGAACGACGCCGCCCTCGAAGGCGCTGTCCGGGATCGGGAGTCCGAGCAGGTCGCGCATGCCCTTGAACTCGTCGATCGTCAGCTTCTTCATCTGGTGGTTCGCGTTCTTCGACTCGAACCCGGCACCCAGCGTGTAGCCCTTGACCGTCTGCGCCAGGATCACCGTCGGGGCACCCTTGTGGGCCAGGGCGGCCTTGTACGCGGCGTAGACCTTGCGGGGCTCGTGGCCGCCGCGCGAGGTGTGGAAGCACTCGGCGATCTTCGCGTCGCTCAGCAGCTGGGCCATCGCCACGAGGGCCGGGTCGCCGCCGAAGAAGTGCTCGCGGATGTAGGCCGCGTCACGGGTGGCGTACGTCTGGAACTGCGCGTCCGGGGTCTCGCGCAGGCGGCGGACCAGGGCGCCGGTGGTGTCGAGCCGGAAGAGCTCGTCCCAGGCGTTGCCCCACAGGGTCTTGACGACGTTCCAGCCGGCGCCGCGGAAGGCGCCCTCCAGCTCCTGGACCACGCGGAAGTTGGCGCGCACCGGCCCGTCGAGGCGCTGCAGGTTGCAGTTGATGACGAAGGTCAGGTTGTCGAGACCCTCGCGGGCCGCGAGCGCGAGGGCCGCGGTCGACTCGGGCTCGTCCATCTCGCCGTCGCCGAGGAAGGCCCAGACGTGCGAGTTGGAGGTGTCCTTGATCCTGCGGTTCTCCAGGTAGCGGTTGAAGCGCGCCTGGTAGATCGCGGAGAGCGGGCCGAGGCCCATGGAGACCGTGGGGAACTCCCACAGCCAGGGCAGGCGCCGCGGGTGCGGGTAGGAGGGCAGGCCGTTGCCGCCGGACTCCTGGCGGAAGTTGTCGAGCTGCTGCTCGGAGATGCGCCCGTCGAGGAAGGCGCGGGCGTAGATGCCGGGGGAGGCGTGGCCCTGGACGTAGAGCTGGTCGCCCGAGCCGTCGGCCTCCTTGCCCCGGAAGAAGTGCTGGAAGCCGGTCTCGTAGAGCCAGGCCGCCGAGGCGAAGGTGGCGATGTGGCCGCCGACGCCGTACTTCGAGCCGCGGGTCACCATGGCGGCCGCGTTCCAGCGGTTCCACGCGGTGATGCGGGCCTCCATCTCCTCGTCACCGGGGAACTCGGGCTCCGCGGCGGTGGGGATGGTGTTGACGTAGTCCGTCTCCAGGAGCTTCGGCAGGGCGAGGCCGGCGGCCTCGGCGTGCTGGAGCGTACGGCGCAGCAGGTACTCGGCACGGCGCGTGCCGGCGGCCTTGGCGACGGCGTCGAGGGACTGCGCCCATTCGGCGGTCTCCTCGGCGTCGCGGTCCGGGAGCTGGTCGAGCTCGCTCGGAAGCTTTCCTACGGGGTCGGACATCGCTGTGCGCCGCCTTCCAGATCAGGAGGGTGGTGAAGATTGGAACCCTGACTGGCAGGACAGGGTCGATGGGCCCGGTTGGGGTCCGCCGACGACTGTAAGTCCCTGATCGATGATCGATCAAACAAAAGTGGCGAAAAAATGGCCGGAGGCACAAAGTCGGCACTCCGTGCCGTAAACGGCGACACGCAGTGCCCATGGTTCTCGTGGGGCGGGCAGGTGCGGATATCCGCAGGTCACGAGCCTTACGGCCCCGGCACTCATGCTGCCCGGCAGGCCTGCTGGGCCCGCCAGGGCCTGTCCGGCGGATCAGGGCCGGAAAGGCCCTAGGCGCGGGGCGCGCAGCCCAGGACGTGCCGCTTCACGATCACTCCGATGTCCGGGTCCTGGTCCCGGAACGCCTGGACGAGCGCCTCGTGCTCCTCCGCGTACGACTTCTGGACCGTGCCCAGCCACCGGATCGACAGCGCCGTGAACACCTCGATGCCCAGGCTCTCCCAGGTGTGCAGCAGCACGCTGTTCCCGGCTGCGCGCACCATCTCCCGGTGGAAGCCCACGGTGTGCCGCACCTGGGCCGTGCCGTCCTCGGCCCGGTCGGCCTCCCACAGGGCCGCCACGTGCGGCTCCAGCGCCGAGCAGTCCACCGCCAGCCGGGGCGCCGCGAGCTCGGCCGCGATCTGCTCCAGGCCGGCCCGGACCGGGTAGATCTCCTCCAGGTCGGCCGCCGACAGGTTGCGCACCCGTACGCCCTTGTTCGGCGCCGACTCGATCAGCCGCAGCGTCTCCAGCTCGCGCAGCGCCTCCCGTACGGGCGTCTGGCTGACCTCCAGCTCCACGGCGATCCGGCGCTCCACGATGCGTTCACCGGGCTTCCAGCGCCCGCTGACGATGCCATCCACGATGTGCTCGCGGATCTGCTCGCGCAGCGAGTGCACCACGGGTGGGGTGATCATCGGGGCTTCATCTCCTGAGGCGTGCAGGGGTCGATGCGTAGACAATACGGCGCAGTAGCCCCCGTTGAGGGGTTCCGGCCCGGCCACCTCGGGTGAGGCTGGTTACAGGCCGCCACCCTGCGTGGCCTCCGCGCGGGGGCGGGACGACGACGGCGCCCCCGACCGGAGGGAATCCGGGCGGGGGCGCCGTCGTGTGCCGTGGTGCTGCGGCTCAGTGCCTCGCGGGCTCGTGGCCCACGGGCTCAGTGCCTCAGAGGCCGAGCTCGGCCTCGTTCAGATCCTCTCGGTCTCAGAGACCGAGCTCGACCTCGAACTCGCCGGCCTCCAGGATCGCCTTGACGGCGGTCAGGTAGCGGGCGGCGTCCGCGCCGTCGACCAGGCGGTGGTCGTACGACAGGGTCAGGTACGTCATGTCGCGGATGCCGATGACGGTGCCCTCGGCGGTCTCGATGACCGCCGGACGCTTGACGGTGGCGCCGATGCCCAGGATGGCGACCTGGTTCGGCGGCACGATGACCGTGTCGAACAGCGCACCGCGCGAGCCGGTGTTGCTGATGGTGAAGGTCGCGCCCGACAGCTCGTCCGGCGTGATCTTGTTGCTGCGGACCTTGCCGGCCAGGTCGGCGGTGGCCTTGGAGATGCCGGCCAGGTTGAGGTCGCCCGCACCCTTGATGACCGGGGTCATCAGGCCCTTCTCGGAGTCCACGGCGATGCCGATGTTCTCCGAGTCGAAGTAGGTGATGGTGCCCTCGTCCTCGTTGATCCGGGCGTTGACGACCGCGTGGGCCTTCAGCGCCTGGGCCGCGGCCTTGACGAAGAACGGCATCGGGGAGAGCTTGACGCCCTCGCGGGCCAGGAACGCGCCCTTGGCCTGCTCGCGCAGCTTCATGATCTTGGTGATGTCCACCTCGATCACGGAGGACAGCTGGGCCTGCGAGTGCAGCGCCTTCATCATGTTGTCGCCGATGACCTTGCGCATGCGGGTCATCTTGACGGTCTGACCGCGCAGCTCGGACACCGCGAGCGCCGGGGCCTTGGCGGCCGGGGCAGCGGCGGCGGCCGGCGCCGGAGCGGCGGCAGCGGCGGCCTGGGCGGCCTTGGCGGCGGCCAGGACGTCCTGCTTGCGGATACGGCCACCCACGCCGGAGCCCTGGACCTGGGACAGGTCGACACCCGACTCCGAGGCCAGCTTGCGGACCAGCGGGGTCACGTACGCGCCCTCGTCACCGGTGGAGACGGGGGCGGCCGGGGCGGCCGGGGCAGCGGCGGGAGCCGGAGCGGCGACCGGGGCCGGGGCGGCCGGAGGCACCGGGGCCGGGGGCGGGGGTGTCTCTTATACACCTCTCCGCGCCCC
>NZ_WTFF01000142.1 GCF_019400985.1 Streptomyces bambusae | reverse complement strand
CGTGAGAACAGGGTGGGCGCTGGACTCGACGAACAGACCGTGACCGCGCTCCAGCAGACCCTCCACGGCCTCCTGGAAACGGACGGTCTGACGGAGGTTGGTGTACCAGTACTCGGCATCCAGCTCGGAGCCGTCGACCCAGTCGGCGGTGACCGTCGAGAAGAACGGCACATCGACAGAGCGCGGCTCGATGCCCGCCAGCAGGCTCAGGACCTCGTCCCGGATCGACTCCACCTGCGGACCGTGCGACGCATAGTCCACGTTGATCCGACGGGCCCGGACCTCCTCGGCCTCACACGCCGCCATCAGCTCGTCCAGCGCCTCCGGATCACCCGAGACGACCGTGGAGTTCGGGCCGTTGACCGACGCCACCGCCAGGCGGTCACCCCAGGCGGCGATGCGCTCGGCCACGGACTCCGCCGTGTCCGCGACGGACACCATGCCGCCCTTGCCCGCCAGCGCGACGATGGCCTTGCTGCGCAGCGCGGACACCTTCGCCGCGTCCTCCAGCGACAGCGCGCCCGCCACCGCAGCGGCCGCGATCTCACCCTGCGAGTGACCGATCACCGCCGCCGGCTCCACACCGGCAGCACGCCACAGCTCCGCCAGCGCCACCATCACCGCCCACAGCACCGGCTGGACCACATCCACCCGGTCGAAACCGGGCGCACCCTCCGCCTGCCGCAACACCTCCAGCAGCGACCAATCGGTGAACGGCTCCAGCGCCACCGCACACTCGTCCAGCCGCGCCGCGAACACCGGCGAGGACGCGTACAGCTCCACCGCCATGCCCGCCCACTGCGAACCCTGACCCGGGAACACGAACACCGGCCGGTCCGCGCCCGTGACCACCGTGCCCTCGACCAGGCCGGCCGCGGGCAGCCCGGCGGCCAGGGCGTCCAGCACGTCCCTCCCGTCCGCGGGGACCACCGCGCGCCGCTCCAGCGCCGCCCGGGTGGTGGCGAGGGCGAGGCCGATGCCGTGCCGCGACAGCCGGGTGTCCTCGGCGAACGCGCGCAGCCGGGCGGCCTGTCCGCGCAGGCCCTCGGTGCCGCGCCCGGAGAGCACCCACGGCAGGGCCGCGCCCGGCAGCAGCGGCTGCCGGACCTCGCCCGCCTGCGGGTCGGTGTCCGGGTCCGCGGTCCCGTCGGCGCCCGTGGCGTCGTACTGCACGATCACGTGTGCGTTGGTGCCGCTGGCACCGAAGGCGGAGACGGCGGCGGTGCGCGGGCCCTGGCCCGCCGGCCACGGCCGCTCCTCGGTGAGGAGCTCGACCGCGCCGGAGGACCAGTCGACCTCGGGGGTGGGGGCGTCCAGGTGCAGGGTGCGCGGCAGGACGCCGGCGCGGACGGCCATCACGGCCTTGATGACGCCGGCGACACCGGCGGCGGCGGCCGCGTGGCCGATGTTGGACTTGATCGACCCCAGGTGCAGCGGGCGGCCCTCGGGGCGGCTGCGGCCGTAGGTGGCCAGCAGCGCCTGCGCCTCGATGGGGTCGCCGAGGGTGGTGCCGGTGCCGTGCGCCTCGATCAGGTCGACCTCGTGGGGCGAGAGGCGGGCGTCGGCCAGCGCCTCCTCGATGACGCGCTGCTGGGAGGGGCCGTTGGGCGCGGTCAGGCCGTTGGAGGCGCCGTCCTGGTTGACGGCGGAGCCCCGTACGACGGCCAGCACGCGGTGGCCGTTGCGGCGCGCGTCGGACAGCTTCTCCAGCAGCAGGACGCCGACGCCCTCCGACCAGCCGGTGCCGTCGGCGGCCGCGGCGAACGGCTTGCAGCGGCCGTCCGGGGACAGCCCGCGCTGCCGGCTGAACTCGACGTAGACCTCGGGGGTGGACATGATCTGCGCGCCGCCGGCGAGGGCGAGCGAGCACTCGCCCTGGCGCAGCGAGCGCACGGCGAGGTGGAGCGCGACGAGCGAGGACGAGCACATGGTGTCCACGGACACCGCGGGCCCTTCGAGGCCGAAGGTGTACGCCAGGCGGCCCGAGGAGACGGCGGTGGCGATGCCGGTCATCAGGTGGCCCTCGACGTTCTCGGCCGCGCCCTCCCGGTCGTTGCCGTAGCCGGTGTAGGCGGTGCCGACGAAGACGCCGGTCCGGGTGCCGGCGACGGCCGCGGGGTCGACGCCGGCGCGCTCGAACGCCTCCCAGCCGGTCTCCAGCAGCAGCCGCTGCTGCGGGTCCATCGCCAGCGCCTCGCGCGGCGAGATCCCGAAGAAGTCGGCGTCGAAGTCGCCGGCGTCGTGGACGAACCCGCCCTCGCGGACGTAGCTGGTGCCGGGGCGGTCCGGGTCGGGGTCGTAGATCGCGTCCAGGTCCCAGCCCCGGTTGACGGGGAAGCCGGTGACGGCGTCGCGGCCGTCGCGGACCAGCTGCCACAGGTCCTCGGGCGAACCCACGCCGCCCGGGTAGCGGCAGGCCATGCCGACGATCGCGATGGGCTCGGGTTCGTCCGCCTCGACCTCGCGCAGCCGCTGCCGGGTCTGCTTCAGCTCGGCGGTCACCCACCTGAGGTGATCGAGCAGCTTCTGTTCGTTGTCCATCTGGCGGGAGCTCCTTGGGTGACGTTCCGGCACGGCTACGACTTGCCGAGCTCTTCGTGGATGAACGCGAAGATCTCTTCGGCCGAGGCGGACGCCAGTTCGTCGTGGGCGTCGGTCTGTTCGGCCTTCTCCGGGCTGCCGGCACCCCACTTGGTGAGCAGCACCTGGAGGCGGCCGGCGATGCGGTGGCGCGCGCCCTCGTCCGGCGCGAGCCGGGTCAGGGCGGCGTCGATACGGTCCAGTTCGGCGAGGACGGAGCTGTCCGTCCCGGTCTCGCCGTCCTGCAGCTGCTCGCCCAGGTGCTGGGCGAGCGCCGCCGGGGTGGGGTGGTCGAAGAGGAGGGTGGCGGACAGCTTCAGGCCGGTGTCGGCGGCGATCCGGTTGCGCAGTTCGACGGCGCTGAGCGAGTCGAAGCCCAGGTCCTTGAACGGGCGCGCCTCCTGGACGGCGTCGGCGGTGCGGTGGCCGAGCACGGCGGCCGCGTGGCCGCGTACCAGCTCGACCAGCAGGTGCCGGCGCTCGGCCGGCGCGGCGGCGGCGAGCCGCTGCCGCAGGGCGTTCGCGGACTCGGCGGCACCCTCGGCGCCGGCCGGGTCGGCGTCTGCCAGCACGGCCTGTACGTCGGGCAGTTCGGCGATCAGCGCGCTGTGCCGCATGGCCGTGTAGGTGGGCGCGAACAGCGCCCAGTCCACGTCGGCCACGCCGACGCACGTCTCGTCCAGGTCGAGGGCCTGCTGGAGGGCCGCGACGGCGGTCCGCGGCGCGATGCCGATGACACCGCGACGGCGCAGGTGCTCGTCGATGTCCTCGGAGGCGGCCATGCCGGCCTCCGCCCAGGGGCCCCAGGCGACGGCGGTGGCCGCCCGGCCGCGGGCCCGGCGGCGCTCGGCGAGCGCGTCGAGGTGCGCGTTGGCCGCGGCGTACGCGGCCTGTCCGCCGCTGCCCCACATGCCGGCGCTGGAGGCGAACATCACAAACGCCGACAGGTCGAGGTCCTGCGTGAGTTCGTCCAGCAGGTCGGCGGCGACCGCCTTGGGGCGCAGGACGTGCGCCAGGTGTCCGGCGGTGACCTCGTCCATGAAGCCGTTGTCGGAGACGCCGGCCGCGTGCACGACGGCGGTCAGCGGACGGTCCTCGGGGATGCCGGCGAGCAGCGCCGCCAGCTGGTCGCGGTCGGCCACGTCGCAGGCGGCCAGGGTGACCTCGGTGCCCCGCGCGCGCAGCTGTTCGGCCAGTTCGGCCGCGCCGGGCGCGTCCGCGCCGCGCCGGCTGGTCAGCACCAGGTGCTCGGCGCCGCCGTCGGCGAGCCATGCGGCGAGCCGGCTGCCGAGGGCGCCGGTGCCTCCGGTGACCAGGACGGTGCCGGTGGGCCGCCACGGCCCGGCGGCGGTGCGGTCCGCCGGTACGGGCGCCCGCCGCAGCCTGCGGACGAGGACGCCCGCCTCGCGCAGGGCGATCTGGTCCTCGCCGCCCGGGTCGGCCAGTACGCCGGCCAGCCGGTCGGCGGTCCGCCCGCCGAGGTCCGCGGGTACGTCGATCTGGCCGCCCCAGCGGTCGGGGTACTCCAGGGCGGCGACCCGGCCGAGCGCCCAGACCTGGGCCTGGACACCGGTGGGGTCGGCGGCCGGGTCGGACGGCCCGGTGGACACGGCCCCGCTGGTCAGGTGCCACAGCGGGGCGCCGGTACCGGTGTCGCCGAGGGCCTGGGCGAGGGCGGCGGTCGCGGCCAGGGCGGCGCCGACGCCCGGGTGCGCCGCGTGGGGACGGGCGTCGAGCGGCAGCAGGGACAGGACACCGGCGAGGGCCTCGGTGCCGGCGGTGGTCCCGGTGCCGGCCAGGCGGTCCGCCCAGGCGGCCCGGTCGGCCGTGGTGGCGTCCAGGGCGAGCAGTTCGACCTCGGCGCCGTGGGCGGTGAGCGCGTCGGCGGCCTTGCCGGCGAGCAGCTCGGCCTGCGCCCCGGCGCCCTCGGGCACGACGAGCAGCCAGCGGCCGGTGAGCCGCGGGGCGGCCGGGTCGGCGGCGGACTTCCAGACGATCCGGTAGCGCCAGGAGTCGATGGTCTGCTGCTCGCGGCGGCCGCGCCGCCAGTCGGCCAGCGCGGGCAGCACGTCGCGCAGCGGCTCCCCGTCGGCCAGCCGGAGGGTACCGGCGAGGGCCTCCAGGTCCTCGCGCTCGACGGCCTCCCAGAACCGGGCGTCGACCGCGTCCTGTTCGGCCACGGCGGCCGAGCCGGCCCCGGGCGCGTCGAGCCAGTAGCGCTGCCGCTGGAAGGCGTACGTGGGCAGCTCCACCCGGCGGGCCGGACCCGCGAGCAGCGGAGTCCAGTCGACGTCGACGCCGCGGGTCCAGGCCTCGGCGAGGGCCCCGAGGAACGCCTCGGGCTCGGGCCGGTCCTTGCGCAGCACGGGCGTCAGCAGCCCGCCGAAGCCCTCGGGAAGGCTCTCCCCCGCCATGGCGGCGAGCACACCCTGCGGACCCAGCTCCAGGAAGTGCGCGGTCCCCTGCTCGGCGAGGTGGCGGATGCCGTCGCCGAAGCGGACGGCACCGCGGACGTGCTCGACCCAGTAGCCGGCGGAGAACTCGCGGATCTGCTCACCGGTGACGTTGGAGACCACCGGAATGGCCGGAGCGCCGTAGGTCAGCCCCTCAGCGACCTCGCGGAAGGCCTCCAGCATCGGCTCCATCAACGGCGAGTGGAAGGCGTGCGAGACGGTCAACCGCTTGGTCTTGCGGCCCTGCGCGGCAAGCTCGGCCGCCACGGCGAGAACCGCGTCTTCGGCACCCGAGACCACCACCGACTCCGGCCCGTTGGCCGCAGCAATGTCCGTGCCCTCGGTGAGGAGCCCGCGGACCTCGTCCTCCGTCGCCCGCACGGACACCATCGCCCCGCCCTCGGGCAGCTCACCCATCAGACGACCACGCGCCTCCACCAGCCGGCACGCATCGGCCAGCGACAGCACACCCGCCACATGCGCGGCAGCGATCTCACCGATCGAATGACCGGCCACGAAGTCCGGCCGCACACCGAACGACTCGGCCAGCCGGAACAACGCCACCTCGACCGCGAACAACGCGGGCTGGGTGACCTCCGTCCGGTGGACCTCCTCCCCACCCCCGAACACGACCTCCTTCAACGGCAGCTCGAACTGCCCGCACACCTCGTCGAACGCCGCCGCGAACACCGGCTGAGAGGCGTACAACTCCCGCCCCATCCCCGGCCGCTGCGCCCCCTGACCCGAGAACAGGAACGCCAGCCGCTCGCCGGAGGCGGACTCGCCCCGGAAGGTGCCGGCCGCGGAGGTTCCGGCGGCCAGGGCGTCCAGGCCGGCCAGGAAGTCCTCCTGGGACCCGGCCAGCACGACCGCGCGGCTGTCCAGCTGCGCGCGTGAGGTGACCAGGGCCGCGGCGATGTCCCGTGCGTCCACGGCATCCACGGCATCCGCGGTGTCCGCCTCGGACACGGCGGCGGCGAGGTCCCGTAGGCGGCGCGCCTGCTCGCGCAGGGCGTCCGGGGTGCGGGCGGAGACGACCCAGGGCAGCAGCCCGGCTTCCGCCGCCCGCTCGTCCGCCGGAGCCTGCTCCGGCCCGGCGCCGGGAGCCCGTACGGCCTCGGGCGCCTGCTCGACGATCACGTGGGCGTTCGTACCGCTGACGCCGAAGGCGGAGACGCCGGCCCGCCGCGGGCGGCCCGTCCCGGGCCACTCCACCGGCTCGGTCAGCAGCTCCACGGCGCCCGCCGACCAGTCGACGTGCGGGGACGGCTCGTCCACGTGCAGGGTGCGCGGCAGCACCCCGTGCTGCATGGCCATGACCATCTTCATCACGCCGGCGACGCCCGCGGCGGCCGAGGTGTGGCCGAGGTTGGACTTGATCGAGCCGAGGAGCAGGGGCCGGTCCTCGGGCCGGTCCTGGCCGTACGTGGCCAGCAGCGCCTGCGCTTCGATCGGGTCGCCCAGCGCCGTGCCGGTGCCGTGCGCCTCGACCGCGTCGACGTCCTGCGGGGCCAGCCGGGCGTTGGCCAGGGCCTGGCGGATGACGCGCTGCTGGGACGGGCCGTTGGGCGCCATGAGGCCGTTGGACGCGCCGTCCTGGTTGGTCGCCGTACCGCGTACGACGGCCAGCACGCGGTGTCCGTTGCGCTCGGCGTCGGACAGCCGCTCCAGCAGCAGCACGCCCGCGCCCTCGGACCAGGCGGTGCCGTCGGCCGAGGAGGAGAAGGCCTTGCAGCGGCCGTCGGTGGCCAGGCCGCGCTGCCGGCTGAACTCCACGAACAGCTCGGGCGTCGGCATGACGGTGACACCGGCGGCCAGGGCCATGGTGCATTCGCCCTGCCGCAGCGACTGGGCGGCCAGGTGCAGGGCGACCAGGGAGGAGGAGCAGGCGGTGTCGACGGTGACCGCCGGGCCCTCCAGGCCGAGGGTGTAGGCGATGCGGCCGGAGATGACGCTGGTGAGGTTGCCGGTGAGGGAGTAGCCCTCGACCCCCTCGCCGCCCATCTGCTGGAGGCCGCCGGCGTAGCCGGGCTGGGTGGCACCCGCGAACACGCCGACGGGCGCGGACCGCACGGCCGACGGGTCGATGCCGGCGCGCTCGAACGCCTCCCAGGAGGCCTCCAGCAGCAGCCGCTGCTGCGGGTCCATGGCGAGGGCCTCGCGCGGCGAGATCCCGAAGAAGCCCGGGTCGAAGTCGGCGGCGTCGTGCAGGAAGCCGCCCTCGCGGACGTAGGTGGTGCCGGGGTGGTCCGGGTCGGGGTGGTAGAGGGATTCCAGGTCCCAGCCGCGGTCGGTCGGGAAGGCGGAGATGACGTCCGCGCCGCTGTCGACGAGCTGCCACAGGTCCTCGGGCGAGCGGACCCCGCCCGGGTAGCGGCAGGCCATGCCGATGATGGCGATCGGCTCGTCCAGGGCGGCCGCGCCCGTGTGGCCGGTGACCGCGGCGGTGCCCTCCCCGAGGACCTCGGCCCGCAGGTGGCGGGCCACGGCCGCCGGGGTCGGGTGGTCGAAGGCGAAGGCGGGCGGCAGCCGCAGCCCGGTCGCGGCGTTCAGCCGGTTGCGGAGGTTGACGGCGGCGAGCGAGTCGAAGCCGAGCTCCTTGAAGGCCCGCTGGGGGTCGATCGCGGCCGGCCCGTCGTGGCCGAGGACGGCCGCGGCGTGGGCGCGTACGAGCTCCAGCACCGTGCGCTGCTGCTCGGGCTCGGTCAGCCCGGCCAGCCGGGCGCGCAGGGCGGAGCCGGCGGCGGCGCGCTCCTCCTCGTCGGGGGCGGTGTGCAGGGCGGCGAGCGCGCTGCGGGCCTCGGGGGTCCGGCGGCGGCGCAGCCAGGACGCCATCTCGGGGAGCGCCTCGCGCAGCGGCTTGTCGCCGTCGATGTCGAGGGTGCCGATCAGCGCGTCGACGTCCTCGCCGTCGACGGCCTGCCAGAACTGCTCCTCCATCTCGTCGCGCGGGGCGCCGAGTTCGGGGGTCAGCCAGTAGTGGCGGCGCTGGAAGGCGTACGTGGGCAGCTCGACGGTACGGGCGGCCGGGCGGCGGGGGCCCACGAGGGGCGACCAGTCGACGGGCAGACCGCGGGTCCAGGCCTCGGCGAGGGCGCCGAGGAACGCCTCGGGCTCGGGCCGCTTCCTGTCGAGGGCGGCGAGGACCGTGCCGTCGAAGTCCTCGGGCAGGTTCTCCTGGGCCATGGCGGTGAGGACGCCGGCCGGACCGAGCTCCACGAAGCGGGTGACGCCGCGTCCGGCGAGGTGGCGGATGCCGTCGCCGAAGCGGACGGCACCGCGGACGTGCTCGACCCAGTAGCCGGCGGAGAACTCGCGGATCTGCTCACCGGTGACGTTCGAGACCACCGGAATGGCCGGAGCACCGTAGGCCAGGGACTCGGCGACCTCCCGGAACGCCTCCAGCATCGGCTCCATCAAAGGCGAGTGGAACGCGTGCGAGACGGTCAGCCGCTTCGTCTTCCGACCCCGCTCGGCCAGCCGCGCCGCCACCTCCAGAACGGCCTGCTCGGCACCCGAGACCACCACCGACTCCGGCCCGTTGACCGCCGCGATGTCCGTGCCCTCGGTCAGCAGTGCCCGGACCTCGTCCTCCGTCGCCCGCACGGACACCATCGCCCCGCCCACGGGCAGCTCACCCATCAGACGGCCACGCGCCTCCACCAGACGGCACGCATCAGCCAGCGACAACACCCCCGCCACATGCGCGGCAGCGATCTCACCGATCGAATGACCGGCCACGAAGTCCGGCCGCACACCGAACGACTCGACCAGCCGGAACAACGCCACCTCGACCGCGAACAACGCCGGCTGCGTCACCTCCGTACGGTGAACCTCCTCCCCACCCCCGAACACGACCTCCTTCAACGGCAGCTCGAACTGCCCGCACACCTCGTCGAACGCCGCCGCGAACACCGGCTGGGACGCGTACAACTCCCGCCCCATCCCCGGCCGCTGCGCCCCCTGACCCGAGAACAGGAACGCCGTCTTCCCCGGGTGGGCCGTGCCCTGGACAGCCTGGGCGCTGGGCGTGCCCTCGGCCAGGGCGCGCAGGCCGGAGCGGAGGGCCTCGGTGTCCTGGGCCAGGACGACCGCGCGGTGTTCCAGGGCCGCGCGGGTGGTCGCGAGGGCCAGGGCGACCTCGGCCGGCGGCAGGGCCGGGTCGAGGCCGAGCAGCCGCTCGGCCTGGGCGCGCAGGGCCTGTTCGCCACGGGCCGAGACCACGAAGGGCAGCGGGCCGGCGGCGGTCCCGCCGGCCGCCGCGGGCTCCCGGTCGGCCGCTGGGGCCTGCGCCCGGTCGGCCGCGGGGTGCTGCTCCTGATCGGCCGCGGGGGCCTGCGCCTGATCGGCCGGCGCCTGTTCCACGATCACGTGGGCGTTGGTGCCGCCGATGCCGAAGGAGGAGACGCCGGCCCGCCGCGGGCGGTCCGTCCCGGGCCACGGGGCCGCCTCGGTCAGCAGCTCCACCGCACCCGCCGACCAGTCCACCTGGGGGGTGGGCTCGTCCACGTGCAGGGTGCGGGGCAGCACGCCGTGGCGCATCGCCTCGACCATCTTGATGATGCCGGCGACGCCGGCGGCGGCCGCGGTGTGCCCGATGTTGGACTTGACCGAGCCGAGGCGCAGCGGCCGGTCGGCCGGGCGGTTCTGTCCGTACGTGGCCAGCAGGGCCTGTGCCTCGATCGGGTCGCCCAGCGCGGTGCCGGTGCCGTGCGCCTCGACGGCGTCGACCTCGTCCGCGGCGAGCCGGGCGTTGGCCAGGGCCTGTTCGATCACGCGCTGCTGGGAGGGCCCGTTGGGGGCGGTCAGGCCGCTGCTCGCGCCGTCCTGGTTGACGGCGGAGCCGCGGATCACGGCCAGCACGCGGTGTCCGTTGCGGCGCGCGTCGGAGAGCCGCTCCAGGAGCAGCACGCCGACGCCCTCGCCCCAGGCGGTGCCGTCGGCGGAGGCGGCGAAGGCCTTGCACCGGCCGTCGGCCGCGAGGCCGCGCTGGCGGCTGAACTCCTGGAAGAGCCAGGGGTTCGGCATGACCGTGACGCCGCCGGCCAGGGCCATGGAGCACTCCTCGGAGCGCAGCGACTGGGCGGCCTGGTGGACGGCGACCAGGGAGGAGGAGCAGGCGGTGTCGACGGTGACCGCCGGGCCCTCCAGGCCGAAGGTGTAGGCGACGCGGCCGGAGATGACGCTGTTCACGTTTCCGGTGAGCGTGTAGCCCTCCACCTCGCGGTGCGGGGTGCCGGTGCCGCCGCCGAGGTAGCCGGGGTTGCCGGCGCCGACGAAGACTCCGGTACGGCTGCCCTTGAGCGCGGCCGGGTCGATGCCGGCCCGCTCGAAGACCTCCCAGGAGGATTCCAGGAAGAGGCGCTGCTGCGGGTCCATGGCCAGGGCCTCGCGCGGCGGGATCCCGAAGAAGCCGGCGTCGAACCGCGTGGCGTCGCCGACGAAGCCTCCTTCCGTCACGTAGGTGCGTCCGGGGGCGTCGGGGTCCGGGTCGTACAGGCCCTCGACGTCCCAGCCTCGGTCGGTGGGGAAGGCGGTGATGCCGTCGCCGCCTTCCGCCACCAGCTGCCACAGGTCCTCGGGCGAGCCGACCCCGCCCGGGTAGCGGCAGGCCATGCCCACAATGGCGATCGGCTCCTGCTCCTTCGCCTCGACGGCCTGCAGGCGCTTGCGGGTCTGCTGGAGGTCGGCGGTGACGAGTTTCAGGTAGTCGCGGAGCTTGTCTTCATTGCTGCTGGCCATCTGGGCTGTGCCTCCGGTGGGACGGTCAGGTCGGCGGGGGTGGATCAGTTGAGACCGAGTTCCTTCTCGATGAGGGCGAACATTTCGTCGTCGCTCGCCGAGGTGATCTCCGCGGGCTCGTCGGAGGCCTCCGCCTCGCTGTCGATGTCGGTCTCGGTACCGGCCCGGTCGAGCTTCCAGAGGATCGAGCGGAGCCGGTTGACCGCCCGGTCCCGGCCGTCGCTGCCCGCGGGCAGCGCGGTGACGGCCGCTTCCCAGCCCGCCATGGCGTCGAGCACCGCGGCTTCCTGGGCGGCGCCGGCGTCCGCGCCCGGTTCCAGTTCCTTGTGCAGGTGGGCGGCGAGGGCGGCGGGCGACGGGTGGTCGAAGATCAGCGTGGTGGGCAGGCGCAGCCCGGTGGCCGCGCCGAGGCCGTTGCGCAGTTCCACGGCCGTGAGCGAGTCGAAGCCCAGGTCGAGGAAGCCGCGTTCGGTGTCGATGGCCCCGGGGTTGGGGTGCGCGAGGACGGTCGCCACGTGGCCGCGGACGAGGTCCGTCAGGGCCTCGGCGCGTTCGGCGGCCGTGAGCCGCGCCAGCCGCTCCGCGAGGGCCGCGGCCCCCGAGGTCCCGGCCGGTTCGGCCGCCGCCCGGCGGACGGAGGCTCGGATCAGGTCCTTGAGCACCCCGGGCAGCCGGCCCGCGTCGGCCTGCTCGCGCAGCGCCGCGGTGTCCAGGCGTACGGCGGCCAGCAGCGCCTCGTCGTGCCGGGGGCCCTCGTCGAACAGGGCCAGGCCCTGCTCGGTGGCGAGCGGCAGCACGCCGGAGCGGCTCATCCGGGCGAGGTCGGCGCTGTCGAGGCCGGCGGTCATGCCGCTGGACTGCGCCCAGTGGCCCCAGGCCAGCGAGGTGCCCGGCAGGCCCTGGGCCCGGCGGTGCTGGGCGAGGGCGTCCAGGAAGGTGTTGGCGGCGGCGTAGTTGGCCTGGCCGGGGCCGCCCATGACGCCGGCCACGGAGGAGTAGAGGACGAAGGCGGTCAGGTCCAGGCCGCGGGTGAGCTCGTGCAGGTTGACGCCCGCGTCGACCTTCGGGCGCAGGACCCGGGCGAGCCGGTCGGCGTCGAGGGAGTCGAGCACGCCGTCGTCGACGACTCCGGCGGTGTGCACGACCGCGCGCAGCGGCCGGTCTGCCGGTACGCCGTCCAGCAGGGCCTTCAGCGCCTCCCGGTCGGCGGCGTCGCAGGCCACGACCTCGGCGGAGCCGCCGAGCGCGGCGATCTCCGCGACGAGTTCGGCCGCGCCCGGGGCCTCGGGGCCGCGGCGGCCGGTCAGCAGCAGGTGCTTCACCCCGTGCTCGGTGACCAGGTGCTTGGCCACGAGCGCGCCCAGGGTCCCCGTACCGCCGGTGACCAGGACCGTACCCGCCGGGTCCCAGCCCTGCGGCACGGTCAGCACGATCTTGCCCGTGTGCTTGGCCTGGCTCATGAACCGGAAGGCGTCGGAGGCGCGGCGGATGTCCCAGGCCCGTACGGGCAGCGGCTTCAGCGCGCCTGAGGCGAAGAGTCCGGCCAGCTCGGCGAGCATCTGCCCGATCCGCTCCGGACCGGCTCCCTCGACCATGTCGAAGGCCTGGTAGACCACGCCCGGGTGGTTGCGGGCGACCTCGTCGGCGTCCCGGACGTCCGTCTTGCCCATCTCCAGGAAGTGGCCGCCGCGCGGCAGCAGCCGCAGCGAGGCGTCCACCAGCTCACCGGCCAGGCAGTCCAGGACCACGTCCACGCCCTCGCCGCCGGTGGCGGCCAGGAAGCGCTCCTCGAAGGCGGCGTCGCGCGACGACGCGATGTGCGTCTGCGGCAGGCCGAGTTCGCGCAGCACGTCCCACTTGCCCTCGCTGGCCGTGCCGAACACCTCGGCGCCCAGGTGGCGGACGAGCTGCACGGCGGCCATGCCCACACCGCCGGAGGTGGCGTGGACGAGGACCTTCTGGCCCGCCCGCAGGCCGGCCAGGTCGACCAGTCCGTAGTAGGCGGTGAGGAACACCGTCGGGATCGCCGCGGCCTGCTCGAAGGTCCAGCCGTCGGGGATCTTCACCACGAGCCGGTGGTCGACGACCGCGACCGGGCCGAACGCGCCCCGGATCAGGCCGGTGACCGCGTCGCCGACCTCGATCCCGGTGACGCCGGGGCCGACCTCGGTGACGACGCCCGCGCCCTCGTTGCCCATCCGGGCCAGCCCGGGGTACATGCCGAGCGCGATCATCACGTCGCGGAAGTTCAGGCCGGCGGCGCGGACCGCGACGCGGACCTCGCCCTCGGCGAGCTCCATGCCGGCAGCCGGGGACGGCACGAAGCCGAGGCCGTCGAGGGTGCCCGCGCGGGTGCTGTTGAGGATCCAGGAGGACCCGGCGGGCAGCGCCGGGGCCGCGGTGGCGGAGGGGGCGGAGGCCCGCACCAGGCGGGGCACCATCAGCGCGCCGTCGCGCAGCGCCGCCTGCGGCTCGTCGGTGGCGAACACCGCCTCCGGCACGCCGGCCGCGGGGTCGTCGGTGTCGAAGAGGACGAAGCGGCCCGGGTTCTCGGCCTGTGCGGCGCGCACCAGGCCCCACAGCGGGGCGTGGGCGAGCTCGGGGACGTCCTCGTGCGGCAGGACGGTCACGGCGCCGCGCGTGGCGAGCACCAGGCGGGTGGCCCGCAGGCGCTCGTCGGCCAGCCAGGACTGCAGACCCTGGAGCAGGGCCGCGGTGGCCGCGTGGGCGGCCGCGGCCAGGTCCGTGTCCGCGTCCGCGTCCGTGTCCGCGTCGGCGTCCGTGTCCGGCTCCGTGTCCGGGTCCGGGTCCGTGCCGGCGAGGTGCGGCCCGGCGTGCAGGACGACCGCGGCGGGCACGGGTGCGCCCTCGTCGAGCGCCGTGAACAGGGCTTCCAGGGCGGGGAAGTCGGGGGTGTCCCCGCCGACCGCGACCCGCAGCCCGCCCGCCGCGGCGGCGGTGGGCGGTACGGCGGTCCAGTCGAGCCGGTACAGCGAGTCGGAGCCGCCGGTGCCCGCCACGGAGGCGGCGAGCTGGTCCGCGGCGACCGTACGGGTGGCCAGGGACGCCACGGACACGACCGGGTGGCCGGCCGGGTCGGCGATGTCGATCGCGAGGGAGTCCGGGCCGGCCGGTGCGAGCCGGACCCTCAACCGGGACGCACCCACGGCGTGCAGGCGCACACCGCTCCAGGCGAAGGGCAGGCGCACCTGCCCCGCGTCCGTGGCCGGCCCGGCGACCGCGAGCCCGTGCAGCGCAGCGTCGAGCAGGGCCGGATGCAGAGCAAACCAGCCCGCCTCCTCCTGCTGCGCATCGGGCAGCCCCACCTCGGCGAACACCACGTCACCGTCGCTCCGACGCCAGGCCCGGGCCAACCCCTGAAAGGCCTGGCCGTACCCGTAACCGGCTTCCGCGAGCCCCTCATAGAACCCGTCGAGATCGACCGGCTCGGCACCGGCCGGCGGCCATGCGAGCAGGTCCTGCAGCGGCTCCGGAGCACCGGTGGGAGCCGGGGTGAGCCGGCCGGCGGCGTGCCGCGTCCAGAGGGCGTCGGCGTCCTCGGGCCGCGAGTGGATGCTCACGGGCCGGCTGCCGTCCTCCTCGGCCGGGTCCAGGAGGACCTGGAGCTGGATGCCGCCGTGCTCGGGGATCACCAGGGGCGCCTCGATGGTCAGCTCGGCGAGTTCGGCGCAGCCGGCCTCCTCGCCGGCGCGGAGGGCGAGTTCGACGAACGCGGTGCCCGGCAGCAGGACCGTGCCGGCCACGGCGTGGTCGGCCAGCCAGGGGTGGCTGTGCAGCGAGAGCCGGCCCGTGAGCAGCAGCTGCCCGCCGTCGGCCGGCGTCACGGTGGCGCCGAGCAGCGGGTGCCCGGCCGCACCCAGGCCGGCGGCGACGACGTCGGCGGCACCGGCCGTGGCGGCGGGGCGCGGCCAGTAGCGGCTGCGCGGGAAGGCGTCCGTCGGCAGCTCCGCGGCCGGGGCGGGTACGCCGGCGGGACCGGATGCGGAACCACCGGCCAGAACCACCCGGTCGACCCCCACACCGCGGGTCCAGGCCTCGGCGAGGGCCCCGAGGAACGCCTCGGGCTCGGGCCGGTCCTTGCGCAGCACGGGGGTCAGCAGCCCGCCGAAGCCCTCGGGCAGCGACTCCCCCGCCATGGCGGCGAGCACACCCTGCGGACCCAGCTCCAGGAAGTGACCCACGCCCTGATCGGCCAGGAAACGGACACCGTCGCCGAAGCGGACCGCGCCACGGACGTGCTCGACCCAGTAACCGGCGGAGAACTCACGGATCTGCTCACCGGTGACGTTCGAGACCACCGGAATGGCCGGAGCACCGTAGGCCAGGGACTCGGCGACCTCCCGGAACGCCTCCAGCATCGGCTCCATCAACGGCGAGTGGAACGCGTGCGAGACGGTCAGCCGCTTCGTCTTACGACCCCGCTCGGCCAGCTTCGCCGCCACCTCCAGAACGGCAGCCTCCGCACCCGAGACCACGACCGACTCCGGCCCGTTCACGGCCGCGATGTCGGCGTCCGCGAGCCCGACGAGCAGTTCCCGGACCTCGTCCTCCGTCGCCCGCACCGAGATCATCGCCCCGCCCTCGGGCAGCTCACCCATCAGACGGCCACGCGCCTCCACCAGACGGCACGCATCGGCCAGCGTCAGCACCCCCGCCACATGCGCGGCAGCGATCTCACCGATCGAATGACCGGCCACGAAGTCCGGCCGCACACCGAACGACTCGGCCAGGCGGAAGAGGGCCACCTCGACCGCGAACAACGCCGGCTGGGTGACCTCGGTCCGGTGGACCTCCTCCCCACCCCCGAACACGACCTCCTTCAACGGCAGCTCGAAGTGCTCGCACACCTCGTCGAACGCCGCCGCGAACACCGGCTGGGACGCGTACAACTCCCGCCCCATCCCCGGACGCTGCGCCCCCTGCCCCGAGAACAGCAGAGCCAGCTTCCCCGGCTGGGCCGGGGTCCGTACCGGGCCCGTGGCCAGGGCGTCGAGGCCGGCCAGGAGCGTGTCCAGGTCCGGGCCGGTCACGGCGCCGCGGTGCTCCAGGGCCGCGCGGGTGGTGGCCAGGGCGTGGGCGATGCCCTTCAGGTCCGGCGTCCGGCCGGTGGTGCGGACGTGCTCGGCGAGCCGGGCGGCCTGCGCGCGCAGCGCGGACTCGCCGCGCCCCGAGACGGTCCAGGTCACCGGCGCGCCGTCGGACCCGGTGCCGGACCCGGTGTCGGGCTCGGTGCGGGGCTCGGCCACCAGGGTGTCCGGGGCCTGCTCCAGCACGACGTGGGCGTTCGTACCGCTGGCGCCGAAGGAGGAGACGCCGGCGCGGCGCGGGCGGCCCGTCTCGGGCCAGGAACGGGACTCCGTGAGGAGTTCGACGGCGCCGTCGGTCCAGTCGATGTGCGGGGACGGCTCGTCCACGTGCAGGGTCATCGGCAGCACACCGTGGCGCATCGCCTCGACCATCTTGATGACGCCCGCGACGCCGGCGGCGGCCTGCGCGTGGCCCATGTTCGACTTGATCGAGCCCAGCCACAGCGGCCGGTCCTCGGGCCGGTCCTGGCCGTACGTGGCCAGCAGCGCCTGCGCCTCGATGGGGTCGCCGAGGGTGGTGCCGGTGCCGTGCGCCTCGACGGCGTCGACGTCGGCCGTGGTCAGGCCGGCGTTGGCCAGCGCCTGTTCGATGACCCGCTGCTGGGAGGGGCCGTTGGGGGCGGTGAGGCCGTTGGAGGCGCCGTCCTGGTTGACGGCGGAGCCGCGCAGCACGGCCAGCACGCGGTGGCCGTTGCGGCGCGCGTCGGAGAGCTTCTCCAGGAGCAGCACGCCCGCGCCCTCGGACCAGCCGGCGCCGTCCGCCGCGGCGGAGAAGGACTTGCAGCGGCCGTCCGCGGACAGCCCGCGCTGCTTGCTGAACTCCACGAACACGCTGGGCGTCGCCATGACGGTGACACCGCCGGCGAGGGCGAGGGAGCACTCGCCCTGGCGCAGCGCCTGGGCGGCCAGGTGCAGGGCGACCAGGGACGAGGAGCAGGCGGTGTCGACGGTGACCGCCGGGCCCTCCAGGCCGAAAGCGTAGGAGAGACGGCCGGAGACGACGCTGCCGGAGGTGCCGGTGAGCACGTAGCCCTCGGCGCTCTCGGCGGCCTGCTCCACGTGGGTGGCGTAGTCGTGGTACATGACGCCCGCGAAGACGCCGGTACGGCTGCCCTTGAGCGCGGACGGGTCGATGCCGGCCCGCTCGAAGACCTCCCAGGAGGTCTCCAGCAGCAGCCGCTGCTGCGGGTCCATGGTGACGGCCTCGCGCGGCGAGATGCCGAACAGCTCCGGGTCGAAGTCGGCGGCGTCGTGCAGGAATCCGCCGCTGCGGGTGTACGAGCTGCCGGTCCGGCGGCCCTCCGGGTCGTAGAGGGCGTCGAGGTCCCAGCCGCGGTCGGTGGGGAACTCCCCGACCGCGTCGCGGCCGTCGGCCACCAGCTGCCACAGGTCCTCGGGCGAGCCGACCCCGCCCGGGTAGCGGCAGGCCATGCCGACGATGGCGACCGGCTCGTCCGGGTCGGCGGCGGCGACGGGGGCCGGGGCGGCGGTCGCGGCCGGGGCGGCGGTCTCGATGATGCCGGCCAGGACGTGGCGGGCGAGGGCGAGGGGGGTGGGGTGGTCGAAGATGAGGGTGGCGGGCAGCTTCAGGCCGGTGGCGGCGTTCAGCCGGTTGCGCAGTTCGACGGCGGTCAGCGAGTCGAAGCCGAGCTCCTTGAACGCCCTGTCGGCCTCGACGGCGGCCGGGTCGGCGTGCCCGAGGACCGCGGCGACCTGGCCGCGGACCTGGTCGAGCAGTTCGCGCTCGCGGTCGGCCTCGGGGAGGGCGGCGATGCGCCGGGCGAAGCCGCCGGCCCCGGTGTCCGCGGCGGCTTCGACGGTGCGCCGGGACGGGACGCGGACGAGCTGCGTGAGCAGGGCAGGGAGCAGTCCGGCGGCGGCGCGGGCGCGCAGGGCGGCCGCGTCGAGGCGTACGGGGACGAGGACGCCGTCGCCGCCGGACGCGTCGAGGGCGGCCAGGCCCTGGGCGGCGGTGAGCGGCAGGATGCCCGCGCGGGCGGCCCAGCCGAGGTCGCCGTCGGTCAGGTGGCCGGTCAGGCCGCTGGTCTCCCACAGGCCCCAGGCCAGGGAGGTGGCGGGCAGGCCCTGGGCCCGGCGGTGCTCGGCTAGGGCGTCGAGGAAGGCGTTGGCGGCGGCGTAGTTGCCCTGGCCGGGGTTGCCGAGGATGCCGGCGGCGGAGGAGAACAGCACGAAGGCGGCGAGGTCGTGGCCGCGCGTGAGCTCGTGCAGGTGCCAGGCCGCGTCGGCCTTGGGCCGCAGGACGGCGTCCAGGCGGTCGGCGTCGAGGTCGGCCACGAGGCCGTCGTCGAGGATGCCGACGGCGTGCACGACGCCGGTCAGCGGCCGGTCTGCCGGTACGCCGTCCAGCAGGGCCTTCAGCGCCTCCCGGTCGGCGGCGTCGCAGGCCACCACCTCGGCGGAGCCCCCAAGTTCGGCGATCTCCGCGACGAGTTCGGCCGCACCCGGAGCCTCGGGGCCGCGCCGGCCGGTCAGCAGCAGGTGCTTCACCCCGTGCTCCGTGACCAGGTGCTTGGCCACGAGCGCGCCCAGGGTGCCCGTACCGCCCGTGACCAGGACGGTGCCGTCGCCCCAGCCGGCGGCCGGGCTGGCGTCGGCCCGGACCAGGCGCGGGGCGAGGGCGGCGCCGTCCCGGAGGGCCAGCTGGGGCTCGCCGGCGCCGGCGGCGCGGTCCAGGGCGTCCCGTACGCCGGAGCCGGGTGTGAGGCCCGTGTCGCTGCCGTGGTCGAGGTCGATCAGCTGGACGCGGTCGGGGTGTTCGGACTGGGCGGAGCGGATCAGGCCCCACAGCGGGGCGAGCGCCAGGTCGGGCGCGGGGTCCTCGGGGCGGGCGCGGACGGCTCCGGCGGTGACGGCGACCAGGCGCGGGGGGGCGGGGCGCCCGGCGGCGGGGCCGGCCCGCAGGGGGTCCCGGGGCGTGGCGGGCGCGGGGGGGGCGGGCCGGGGCCGGGGTCCTGTTCACCACTGACGCGCCCGACGGTGTGTCGG
>NZ_WTFF01000141.1 GCF_019400985.1 Streptomyces bambusae | reverse complement strand
GGCCGAGGCGCTGCGGGCGGCCGTCGCCGGGCCCGCGGCCGGGCCCGCGGAGCGCTTCCTGGTGGAGGTGCCCGAGCCCCCGCTCCAGCTGAAGGCCGCCGACGCGCGGGCGTCGTTCGACGGCCGCGAGGTGAGCCTGCGCTGGTCGCGGACCGGGGCCTCCAGCACCAAGTGGAAGACCGGGGACCGGCATTACCCGCTGTCCGACCTGCGGGGCGTCGAGTGGCACTCGCCCGAGGCGCCCGGCGGCCACCTGCGGCTCCGGCTGCGCGGGACGGCCCCGGACGCCGTGCCTCCGCCGCCGGACCAGGACCCGGCGGCCGTCCTGTTCGCCCTCGGGCACGGCGCGGTGCACGAGTCGCTGCCGTTCGCGGCGGCCGTGCTGTACGCGCTGCGCACGCGCACGCCCGTGGCCGCGGTGGCCGAGCCCTCGGACCGGATGCGGCACCTGGGCGAACTGCACGGCGCGGGCCTGCTGACGGACGCCGAGTACGCCGCCCTGCGCGACCGCTTCGCCACGGAGGCGTGAGCACCGGGCCGGACCACCCGCCGGCCGGCCACCCGCCGGCGCCGGGCCTGCCAGGGCTCAGACCTCGCGGGACGCCGACGTGAAGGTCATGTCCGGGTAGCGGTCGCCCGCGACCCGGTCCGCGATCGGCTCCAGCGCGGCCAGTTCGGCCTCGGTGAGGGTGATGCCGGCCGCCGCCACGTTCTCCGCGAGCCGGCCGGGCCGGCGGGTGCCCGGGATCGGCACCACGGTCAGCCCGTGCGCCTCCGCCCGCTGGTGGACCCAGGCCAGGGCGATCTGGGCGGGCGTCGCGCCGCGCGCCACGGCGATCTCCTTGACCGGGGCCAGCAGCGCCGCGTTGGTGCGGGCGTTGTCCCCGGTGAACCGCGGCTGGTGACGCCGGAAGTCATTCTCCGTCAGGTCTGCCGCGGCGTCCGCGAACGCGCCGGTCAGGAAGCCCCGGCCGAGCGGCGAGTACGGCACGAACGCCACCCCGAGCTCCGCGGCCGCGCCGACCGCGCTGCGCTCGACGTCCCGGCTGAACAGCGACCACTCCGACTGCAGCGCCGCGATCGGGTGGACGGCGTGCGCCTCGCGCAGCTCCGCGCCCGTCACCTCGCTCAGTCCCAGGTGGCGGACCTTGCCCTCCGCCACCAGCTCGGCCATCGCCCCGACCGACTCGGCCAGCGGCACCGCCGGGTCGCGCCGGTGCATGTAGTAGAGGTCGATCACGTCGACGCCGAGCCGGCGCAGGCTGTCCTCCACGGACCGGCGCACGTACGCCCGGTCGTTGCGGACGCCCCGGTAGTGCGGGTCGTCGTTGCGCTCGATGGCGAACTTCGTGGCGAGGGTGATCTCCTCCCGGTGCGCGGCCACGAACGGGGCCAGGAACTCCTCGTTGCGGCCGCGCCCGTAGACGTCCGCGGTGTCGAAGAGGGTGACGCCCGCCGCCAGCGCCGCGTCCAGGGTGTCGCGTGCCGCGGCCTCGTCCGTGTCGCCGTAGAACTCGCTCATGCCCATGCAGCCGAGTCCCTGTATGCCGACCAGCGGCCCGCCCGTGCCCAGTTCCGCCTGTGCGATCTTCACGTCGTCCATCAGGGTCGTGCCTTCCCGCCGTAGAAACCGATCTTGTAGTCGAGGACCTGGAGCGCGTCCGCCAGCTCCGCGAGACGTGCCTTGACGTCCTCGCGCGTGCGCTCCAGCAGCTCCCGACGTTCGTCGAAGGTGTGGTCGCCCTCGCGGAGCAGTTCCGCGTAGCGGACCATGTCCGCCACCGACATCCCGGTGGCGCGCAGCTTGCCCACGAAGGACAGCCAGTCGAGGTCCTTGTCGCTGAACCGGCGCTGCCCGGAGTGCGACCGGTCCACGTGGGGCATCAGGCCGATCCGCTCGTACCAGCGCAGGGTGTGCTGGGACAGGCCGGTCCGGGCCTCGACCTCGCTGATCGTGTACCGGGTCTCCGCCAGGCGCGTCTCCGTCAGGCTCATGACGACCACGCTAGAACCCTTGAGTGCACTCCAAGCAAGTAGGCTCGGCCGCATGGAGAGCCTGGGACGCATGGAAAGCCTGTCGGTCGTCGAGAGCTGGCCGGTACCGACCGCCGCGGCCGCCGTCGTACGCGCGGACGGCACGGTCGCCGGTGCCCACGGGCCGGTGGGGCACCGCTTCCCGCTGGCCTCGGTCACCAAGCCGCTGGCCGCGTACGCCGCGCTCGTCGCGTACGAGGAGGGGGCGATCGAGCTCGACGAGCCGGCCGGGCCGGAGGGGTCCACGGTGCGCCACCTGCTCGCGCACACCAGCGGCCTCGCCTTCGACGAGCACCGGCAGATGGCCCCGCCCGGGCAGCGCCGGCTGTACTCCAACGCCGGTTTCGAGGTGCTCGGCGACCACATCGCCAAGGCCACCGGCATCCCGTTCGCCGAGTACCTGCACCAGGCCGTCTTCGAGCCGCTGGGCATGACCGCGACGACCCTGGAGGGCTCGCCCGCCAAGGACGGCGTCTCCACCGTCACCGACCTGGTGCGGTTCGCCGCCGAGCTCCAGGCGCCTCGGCTGCTCGACATCCGCACGGTCGCCGAGGCCACCTCGGTCGTCCACCCGGGCCTGAAGGGGGTGCTGCCCGGCTACGGCCACCAGTCGCCCAACGACTGGGGGCTGGGCCTGGAGATCCGCGACGGCAAGTCCCCGCACTGGACGGGAGCCGCGTCCTCCCCGCGCACCTTCGGCCACTTCGGGCAGTCCGGCACGTTCCTGTGGGTGGACCCCGACGCCCGCGCCGCCTGCGTGGCGCTGACCGACCGGGCCTTCGGCCCGTGGGCGGTCGAGGCCTGGCCCGCGTTCACCGACGCGGTCCTCGCCGAACTCGCCGCCCGCCCCCAGGTCTGATCAGACGTCCTCGGCCAGCTCCCACAGCAGCAGTTCGCCCGGGGAGCCGGCGACGATCTCCAGGCCGTCCTCGCCGGTGATCCGCGCCGCGTCCCCGGGCCCGAGCTCCACCCCGTCCAGCCGCAGGTCACCGCGCACCACGTGCAGGTAGACCCGCGGCGCGGCCGGTACGGCGATCCGTTCGCCGGAGCCCGGGCGGAGCACGTGGAGGACGGCGCCGGCGGCCGGGACGGCGTAGGCGGTGCCGTCCACGAGCTGCGGCACCCGCTCGTACGAGGGCTCGCCGCCCGGCTCGCGCGGGACCAGCCACATCTGGACGAAGCGCAGCGGCTCGGCGCCGTCGTTGCGCTCCACGTGGCGCGCGCCGGCACCGGAGCTGAACCGCTGGAGGTCGCCGGCCCGCACCACGGTGGCGGTGCCGGTGGTGTCCTTGTGCGTCAGCTCGCCCTCCACCACCCAGGTGACGATCTCGGTGTTGCTGTGCCGGTGCTCCTCGAACCCGGCGCCCGGGGCGAGGCGCTCCTCGTTGCAGGCCACCAGGGGGCCGAAGCGCAGGTTGTCGGGGTCGTAGAAGCTGCCGAAGGAGAAGGCGTGCCGGGTGCTGATCCCGGCGCTCTCGTCCCCGCCCGGATACCGGTCGGCGGCACGGCGTACATCAATCATGAAGGCCACCGTAGACCCCGGGGCTCGGAGGAGGCGTCCGGATAAGGCAGTCTTGTCCCGTGCCCGAACCCGAACGTGAGCTTCCCCCCGCGCATGCCGTGCATCCGGCCCATCCGCATGCGGCGACCCTGCGCCGGCTGGAGAAATCGTCCGGCCGACTCGCCGCGAACGCGATCGCCCGGATGGACGAGACCCTGCCGTGGTACCGGGCGATGCCCCCGGAGAACCGGTCCTGGATCGGCCTCGTCGCCCAGGCCGGTATCGCCGCGTTCACCGAATGGTTCCGGCACCCCGAGACCCCGCAGGCGATCTCCACCGACGTCTTCGGCACGGCCCCGCGCGAGCTGACCCGGGCCATCACCCTGCGCCAGACCGTGGAGATGGTCCGTACGACCATCGAGGTCATGGAGACGGCCATCGAGGAGGTGGCGGCCCCCGGCGACGAGTCGATCCTGCGGGAGGCGCTGCTCGTCTACGCCCGGGAGATCGCCTTCGCCACCGCCCAGGTGTACGCCCAGGCCGCGGAGGCCCGGGGCGCGTGGGACGCCCGGCTGGAGTCGCTGGTCGTCAACGCGGTGCTGTCCGGCGAGGCCGACGAGGGCGCGCTGTCGCGGGCCGCGGCGCTGGGCTGGAACTCGCCGGAGCACGTGTGCGTGGTGCTCGGCACCGCCCCCGAGGGGGACAGCGAGCTGACGGTCGAGGCGATCCGGCGGGCCGCCCGGCACGCCAAGCTCCAGGTGCTGACCGGGGTGCTCGGCGACCGGCTCGTGGTGATCGCGGGCGGCAGCGACAATCCGCTCCAGGTCGCGAAGTCCCTGATCGGGCCGTTCGCGGCGGGCCCGGTGGTGGCCGGTCCGGTGGTGCCGGACCTGATGGCGGCGACCCGTTCCGCGCAGGCCGCCGCGGCCGGCCTGAAAGCGTGCTCGGCCTGGCAGGACGCCCCGCGGCCGGTCCTCGCGGACGATCTGCTGCCGGAGCGCGCCATCGCCTCCGACCCTTCGGCCCGCGAGCAGTTGGTGGAGGAGATCTACAGACCGCTCGAAGAAGCCGGGTCGGCGCTGCTGGAGACGCTGAGTGTCTACCTGGAGCAGGCGAGCAGCCTCGAAGGCGCAGCTCGCATGCTGTTCGTGCATCCGAACACCGTGCGGTACCGGCTCCGACGTGTGACCGACGTCACCGGATGGTCGCCGTCCGATGTCCGCTCGGCGTTCACCCTGCGGATCGCCCTGATTCTGGGGCGTCTGGCCGACGGCGATCAGCAGTCCTAGACTTTTGTCGGACATCAACAATTACCCCGACGGTTCTTCGTCCCTGTCCCCACGGGCGGCGTGGACCGAACACAAGAGAGAGTGTGAGGGTGCTCGTACTCGTCGCTCCCGGCCAAGGCGCCCAGACGCCCGGCTTCCTGACCCCCTGGCTCGATCTCCCCGGCGCCGCCGAACGCGTCGCCGCGTGGTCGGACGCCATCGAGCTCGACCTCGCCCACTACGGCACGAAGGCCGACGCGGACGAGATCCGCGACACCGCGGTGGCCCAGCCGCTGCTGGTGGCCGCGGGCCTGCTGTCGGCCTCCGCGCTGGGCACCGGTTTCGGTGCCGTGGCCGGGCACAGCGTCGGTGAGATCACCGCCGCCGCGTACGCCGGCGTGCTGTCCGAGGCCGAGGCGCTGTCCTTCGTCCGCACCCGCGGGCGTGCCATGGCCGAGGCGGCCGCCGTCACCGAGACCGGCATGTCCGCGGTGCTCGGCGGGGACCGCGACGTCGTCGTCGCGCACCTGGAGAAACTGGGCCTGACCCCCGCCAACATCAACGGCGCGGGCCAGATCGTGGCCGCGGGCACCATGGAGCAGCTGGCCGCGCTGGAGGCCGAGAAGCCCGAGGGCTCGATGAAGGTGGTGTCCCTCAAGGTCGCGGGCGCCTTCCACACGCACCACATGGCACCGGCCGTCGCCACGCTGGAGGCCGCCGCGCAGGCGCTCTCCCCCGCCGACCCGACGCCGGTCTACGTGTCGAACAAGGACGGCCGGGCCGTCACCTCGGGTGCCGACGTCGTCGCCCGCCTGGTCGGCCAGGTCGCCAACCCGGTCCGCTGGGACCTGTGCATGGAGACCTTCGCCGAGCTCGGTGTCACCGGGATCGTCGAGCTGTGCCCCGGCGGCACGCTCACCGGACTTGCCAAGCGGGCCCTGAAGGGGGTTCCGTCGGTGGCACTGAAGACCCCGGACGATCTCGAGAAGGCCGCGGCGCTCCTCGCCGAGCACGCAGGCTGAGAGAAGGAGCCCACACAGCATGTCGAAGATCAAGCCTGCCAAGGGCTCCCCGTACGCGCGCATCCTCGGCGTCGGCGGCTACCGCCCGACCCGCGTCGTACCCAACGAGGTGATCCTGGAGACGATCGACTCGTCCGACGAGTGGATCCGCTCCCGGTCCGGCATCGCCACCCGTCACTGGGCCTCCCCGGAGGAGACCGTGGCCGCGATGTCGGTGGAGGCCTCCGGCAAGGCGCTGGCCGCCGCCGGGATCTCCCCCGAGCAGATCGGTGCCGTGATCGTCTCGACGGTCTCGCACTTCAAGCAGACCCCTGCCGTCGCGACCGAGATCGCCGACCGGATCGGCGCGGTCAAGCCGGCCGCGTTCGACATCTCGGCCGGCTGCGCGGGCTTCGGCTACGGCCTGACGCTGGCCAAGGGCATGATCGTCGAGGGCTCGGCGGAGTACGTCCTCGTCATCGGCGTCGAGCGGCTCTCGGACCTGACCGACCTGGAGGACCGCGCGACGGCCTTCCTGTTCGGCGACGGCGCCGGCGCCGCGGTCGTCGGCCCCTCGGCCGAGCCGGCCATCGGCCCCACCGTGTGGGGGTCCGAGGGCGACAAGGCCGAGACCATCAAGCAGACCGTGCCGTGGGACCAGTACCTCGGCAAGGAGGCCGGCGAGAAGTTCCCCGCCATCACGCAGGAGGGCCAGGCGGTCTTCCGCTGGGCCGTCTTCGAGATGGCCAAGGTGGCCCAGCAGGCGCTGGACGCCGCCGGGATCACCGCGGCCGACCTGGACGTCTTCATCCCGCACCAGGCCAACATGCGGATCATCGACTCGATGGTGAAGACTCTGAAGCTGCCGGAGCACGTCACGGTCGCCCGCGACGTGGAAACCACCGGCAACACCTCGGCCGCCTCGATCCCGCTCGCCATGGAGCGGCTCCTGGCGACCGGAGCGGCGAAGAGCGGCGACACCGCGCTCGTCATCGGCTTCGGGGCGGGACTCGTCTACGCCGCGACGGTCGTTACCCTCCCCTAGGGCCCGGGATCCACATCCCTTCCCTGCACCACCCTGCACCACCCTGATCCACCAGTTAGCTACAGAAGGAGCGCCGACATGGCCGCCACCCAGGACGAGATCATCGAGGGTCTCGCGGAGATCGTGAACGAGATCGCCGGCATCCCGGCCGAGGACGTCGAGGAGGGCAAGTCGTTCACCGACGACCTGGACGTCGACTCGCTGTCCATGGTCGAGGTCGTCGTCGCCGCCGAGGAGCGCTTCGACGTCAAGATCCCCGACGAGGACGTCAAGAACCTCAAGACGGTCGGCGACGCCGCGGCCTACATCCTCAAGCACCAGGCCTGAGACTGACGAGCGTTTGTCGCCACCCGGCGGTGGCGCCGTGAAAATTTCGCACCCTCGAATCGTGGAGAAAGAATTCCTGTGAGCCCGACCAATCGCACCGTGGTCGTCACCGGTATCGGCGCAACCACTCCGCTGGGTGGCGACAGCGCTTCGACCTGGGAAGGTCTGCTCGCCGGTCGTTCCGGAGTCAAGCCCCTGGAGGGCGAGCGCTTCGCCGAACTGCCGGTCCGTATCGCCGCCCTGGCCGCCGTGGACCCCGGTGAGGTCCTGCCCCGGCCGCTGGCCCGCAAGCTGGACCGCTCGGCGCAGTTCGCGCTGATCGCCGCCCGCGAGGCCTGGGCCGACGCCGGCTACACGGCCCCGGCCGGTGAGGACTCCACCATCGCGCCCGAGCGCCTGGGCACCGTGATCGCCTCCGGCATCGGCGGTGTCACCACCCTGCTCGACCAGTACGACGTCCTCAAGGACAAGGGTGTGCGCCGGGTCTCCCCGCACACCGTCCCCATGCTCATGCCGAACGGCCCGTCGGCCAACGTCGGCCTGGAGGTGAACGCCCAGGCGGGCGTGCACACCCCGGTCAGCGCGTGCGCCTCGGGCGCCGAGGCCATCGGCTACGCCGTGGAGATGATCCGCACCGGCCGCGCCGACGTCGTCGTCGCCGGCGGCACGGAGGCGGCGATCCACCCGCTGCCGATCGCCGCGTTCGCCAACATGATGGCGATGTCCAAGAACAACGACGAGCCCGAGAAGGCCTCCCGCCCGTACGACAAGGCCCGTGACGGCTTCGTGCTCGGCGAGGGCGCCGGTGTCGTGGTCCTGGAGTCCGCGGAGCACGCCGCCGCGCGCGGCGCCCGGGTCTACTGCGAGGTGCTGGGCCAGGGCCTGTCGGCCGACTCCCACCACATCGCGCAGCCCGAGCCGACCGGCCGCGGTGTCGCGGCCGCCGTGCAGAACCTGCTGGACAACACCGGTCTGAAGCCGGCCGAGGTGGTCCACCTCAACGCGCACGCGACGTCGACCCCGCAGGGTGACACCGCGGAGCTGAAGGCGCTGCGCAAGGTCCTGGGCGACGACCTGGACCACGTGGCGATCTCCGCGACCAAGTCGATGACCGGTCACCTGCTGGGCGGCGCCGGCGGTGTCGAGACCGTCGCGACCGTGCTGGCGCTCTACCACCGGACGGCTCCGCCGACCATCAACGTGGACGAGCTGGACGACGACATCGACGCCGACATCGTCGTCGGCGGGCCGCGCGCGCTGCCCGCCGAGGGCACGATCGCCGCGATCAACAACTCGTTCGGCTTCGGCGGCCACAACGTCACCCTGGCGTTCCGCAGTATCTGAGCCCCTCTGAGCCCAGCTGACGCAAGAGGCCCACCCGGATCCGCCGGGTGGGCCTCTTGCGTGGGTGGGGCGTTAGACCACCTGGTGGAGCCAGCGGACCGGGGCGCCCTCGCCCGCGTAGCGGAAGGGCTCCAGCTCGTCGTCCCAGGGCTTGCCCAGCAGCCGGGCGATCTCGGCCTCCAGGTCGGTCTCGCCGCGGGCCGAGCGGGCCAGCGCCGCCCGCAGCCGGTCCTCGGGGACCAGGATGTCGCCGTGCATGCCGGTGACGGCGTGGAAGATGCCCAGGTCCGGGGTGGAGCTGTAGCGCTCGCCCTCGGCCGTGGCACAGGGTTCGGCGGTGACCTCGAAGCGCAGCAGGTGCCAGCCGCGCAGCGCCGAGGCCAGCTTGGAGGCGGTGCCCGCCTCGGCCTGCCAGGAGAATTCGGCTCTCCAGGTGCCCGGGGAGGCGGGCTGCCTGATCCAGTCGAGGTTCACCCGCACCCCGAGCACGCCCGCGACCGCCCACTCGACATGCGGGCAGAGCGCGCGCGGTGCGGAGTGCACGTACAGAACTCCACGTGTCGTCACCGGGACCTCCAGTATGGGACGAGGTCGGGAATGAAACTCCTGAAAACGGACACTATGTGACGTGACGTAATTTACCGGAAAAGATCTGACAATGCGCCACGAGGCCTGCGGCCGAAACGCCACGGGGAAAAGCTACCGTGCGCCGGGGGTCCTGGTGTGACGTACGGTCGCTCCGAGGCCCGTAATCACGGAGCATTCACTCAGCAGGACGCCCCCGGTGGACGGCGGGCGACGAGGGAGGGAACCGGCCGATGCGCACCACCGCTCCGCGCCGTCGTGCGCGCCGCGCCCTCGCGGGCGTGAGCGCGGCGGCAGTTGTGCTGGTCGGAGGCGCGACGGGATGTTCCGGCGGCGGATCGGGGGCCGGCGGGGAGGACGGCGGGCAGGCCGCCGCACGCCCCGCTCCCCGCTGGAACACCTCCCCGGGCTCCATCGCCGCTGTGGGTGACTCCATCACCCGTGGTTTCGATGCCTGTTCGGTTCTCGCGGACTGCCCCGAGGCGTCCTGGGCCACCGGCACCGATCCCGAGGTGCGCTCCCTGGCCAGCCGGCTGCTCGGTGAGGCGCAGGCGGCGGGCGGCGGCAGCAGCTGGAACTACGCCGTGACCGGCTCCCGGATGGCGGACCTGCCGGCGCAGCTGGCGTCGGCGGCGCAGCACCGGCCGGACCTGGTCACGGTGATGGTCGGCTCGAACGACGCCTGCCGGCCCACCGCTTCGGCGATGACCCCGGTCGAGGACTTCCGCACCGGCTTCGAGCAGGCGCTCGCGGGCCTGCGCGCGGCCTCGCCGAAGTCGCAGGTGTACGTCTCCAGCGTGCCGGACCTCCAGCGGCTGTGGGAGCAGGGCAAGGAGAGCCCGGTCGGCCGGCAGATCTGGAAGCTGGGTATCTGTCAGTCCATGCTGGCGGAGCCCGATTCGGTGGCGCCCGGGGCGGCGGCCCGGCGCGGGCAGGTACGGGAGCGGGTGGTCGCGTACAACGAGGCGCTGCGCGAGGTCTGCGCGAAGGACGCGCTGTGCCGCTACGACGGCGGGGCGGTGTTCCAGTACCCGTTCACGGCCCAGCAGTTGAGCCGGTGGGACTGGTTCCACCCGGGCAAGGACGGACAGGCGCGCCTCGCGGAGCTGGCACACCGCCAGGTGACCTCGCCCGCACCGCCGGCGTAGCGGCGGGCGGGTCGGCGACGGGCGGAGCGGGGACGGGGCCTCAGATGCCGTCCCCGGTCCGGTTCAGGGGTGATTTTCGGCCACTCAGCGGTCGTCCGAGGTCTTCTCGGAGGCTCCTCAGAGGTGCAGGGTCGCCGTCAGCCGCGTATCGGCGTACGAGCGGCTCGCGCGGACCTCGTAGGCGCCGCCGATCCGCCGCCAGCCGCCGCCGTCCTCGTCCCAGACCTCGAAGGCCCGGGCCGGCAGGGCGATCTCGGCCTCGACGCTCTCGCCGGGGCCCGCCTCCACCGCGGCGAAGCCGGCCAGCCAGGCGGCGGGGCGCGAGGCGGTGTCCGCGACCGGCGCCAGGTACACCTGGACGACCTCGCGGCCGCGCCGCGTCCCGGTGTTGCGCACCCGGACCCGTACGGCGCCCTCGCCGGCCTCCAGGTACTCGTACGCCCAATCGGTGTACCCGAGGCCGTGGCCGAAGGGGAAGGCCGGCGTGACGCCGTGCTTCTCGTAGGCCCGGTAGCCGATGAAGAGGCCCTCGCGGTACTCCAGTCGCCCGTCGGCGGGGACCACCTCGGTGACCGGCGCGTCGGCGAGCACGGCGGGCCAGGTCGTGGGCAGCCGCCCGCCGGGCTCCGCGGCCCCGAGGAGTACGTCGGCCAGCGCCGCCCCGCCCTCCTGGCCCGGGAACCAGCTCAGCAGGACCGCGGCGACCTCCTCCCGCCAGGGCAGCTCGACCGGCGCGCCGGCGTTGACCACGACGACGGTGTTCGGGTTGGCGGCTGCCACCGCCCGCACCAGGTCGTCCTGCCGGCCCGGCAGGGCCAGGTCCGTGCGGTCGAAGCCCTCGGACTCGACCCGCTCCGTGGTGGCCACGACCACCACGGCCACCTCGGCGGCCCGGGCTGCGGCCACGGCCTCGGCGATCAGCTCGTCCGGGTCCCGCCGCGGGGGCAGGTGCAGCAGTGAGAACGCCACCGCCTCGATCGGCCGGCCCGTCATGTCGGGTACCTGGAGGGTCAGCGAGACCTCGACCGGCCGGCCCGCGGCCAGGGCGACCCGCCCGCGCTCGCTGGGGGCGCCGAAGAAGGCCTCGAAGGGATCGTCCTCCCCGCCCATCTCCTGGACGCCCTCCCAGACGACCTGACCGTCGACGGCGAGGGTGAAGGCACCCAGCCCCCGGGTGCCGAAGGCGTGTTCGCCGTCCTCGCGCGGGGTGAAGGTGCCCGTGACCTCGACGCTCGCCAGCGCGGCGTACGTGACGCCGGCCGGCAGGTCGTCCCCGATCCACTGGACCTGGCCGGACGGCAGGCTGCCGGTGCCGATGACGGCGCCGGAGGCGTCGCGGCACACGGCCCGCAGCTCGAACCCCTGTCCGGCGGGCGCGAGTTCCCCGCTGGGCTCGGCGCCCACGGCGTACGTCAGGGAGCCCGGCGGCAGGGCGGCGGCGAGGCCGTCGAGCGGCGCGACGACCCGCTCGGGGAAGACCGTGGCGGAGCCGCCGCCGAGGATGCGGGCGTCCCGGGCGGCCGCGCCGATCAGGGCGAGGGTCCGGCCCGGCGAGGCGTCCAGCGGGAGGGCGCCGCCGGCGTTGCGCGCGAGGACGAAGCCGCGGGTGGCGAGCTCGCGGGCCAGGGCCTGTCCGTCGAGCTCGTCCGGCGGCTCGGCGACCACGGGCGGGGCCCCCTCCAGCAGGCCGACGCGGGCGGCGAGGCGGAGCACGTTGCGTACGGCCCCGTCGACGGCCGACTCGGCGACGTGCCCGGCGCGCACGGCCTCGGCGAGCGCGGGGCCGTAGACGGTCTGCGGGCCCGGCATGGCGATGTCCAGGCCGCCCTCGACGGCGCCGGTGGTGGACCGGGCGGCCGTCCAGTCGGAGACGTTGCAGCCGTCGAAGCCCCACTCACCGCGCAGCACCTCCTCCACCAGGTGGCGGTGCTCGGTCATGGTGGTGCCGTTGACCTGGTTGTACGCGGTCATGATGCCCCAGGGGCGGGCGTTCGCGACGACGGCCTCGAAGGGCGCCAGGTACAGCTCGCGCAGCGGGCGCGGGGCGATGGCGCTGTCCACGGTGAAGCGCTCGGTCTCGGCGTCGTTGCCCACGAAGTGCTTGACCGTGGTGCCCACTCCGCCGTCCTGGACGCCTTGGACGTAGCCGGTGCCGATCACGCCGGTGAGGTAGGGATCCTCCGAGTAGCACTCGAAGTGCCGGCCTCCCAGCGGCGAGCGGTGCAGGTTGACGGTCGGGGCGAGCAGCAGGTGCACGCCCTTGCGCCGTGCCTCCTGGGCCAGCAGCCGGCCCGCGCGGCGGGCGAGGGCCGGGTCCCAGGAGGCGGCGAGCGCGGTCGGCGAGGGGAGTGCGACGGACGGGTCGTCGGCGCTCCAGCGCACCCCGCGGACCCCGATCGGGCCGTCCGACATCACCAGGGAGCCGAGTCCGATCGCGGGGACGGCGGGCAGGGACCACATGCCCCGGCCGGCCAGCAGCCGGGCCTTGGTGTCGAGGTCCAGCTTGCCGAGCGCGGCCTCGACCGCGTCGGTGCGGGCCTGCTCCTGTGCCTGCTCCTGTGCCTGTTCACGTGCCTGCTCGCGTGCCTGCTCGGGGGTGAGGGCGTCGTCGGCTGCCACGGCCGTGCCTCCTGGTTCCGGTGCGGGTGGGTGCGGGGTGGGTGCGGTGGCCCCCATCGTGGACCCGGTACCTGTAGAACAGTAGGACTTGTTATCTCTTCGTGATGCACCCTCTTCGTGGGGCGGCGGCATGGCGTACGGTCCTGCTGGCGGGGGCACGGGGCGAACGGAAGGGGCCGGCGGGGCGATGGCCAGGGCGAGGAGCGAGGCGCGGCGGGCGGAGATCCTCCAGGCCGCGGTCGAGGTGATCGCCGAGCGCGGGTACCGGGGCGCCTCCCTGGGCGCGGTCGCCGAGCGGGTCGGCCTCACCCAGCAGGGCCTGCTGCACTACTTCCCCACCAAGGAGGCGCTGCTCGTCGCGGTACTGGAGGAGCGCGACCGGTGGGACACCGGCGGCGGCTCGCACACGTCGGCCGGGCCGTGGCGGCTGGACCTGCTGGCCTCGCTGGTGGACTACAACGCGATGCGGCCGGGGATCGTGCAGACCTTCTCGGCGCTGCTGGGCGAGAGCGTGACGGAGGGTCATCCGGCCCGGGAGTTCTTCACCGAGCGCTACGAGCAGGTCCGCGCGGAGATGGCGGCCGTGCTGCGCGCGGAGTTCGGCGACCGCCTGCCCTCGGGCCTCACCCCGGAGGCGGCGGCCCCGCTGCTGACGGCGGTGATGGACGGCCTGCAGTACCAGTGGCTGCTCGCCCCGGAGACCGTGGACATGCCGGCGGCCTTCCGCGCCTTCCTGACCCTGCTGCACGGCGGCCAGGCGTAAGGCCCGTCGTGCTGCGGTCCTACCGCCACCCCGGGGACAGCAGGGGCGGCGGGTGTGTCGGTCGCGGGCCCCGCCGCCGGGGTGGGGCACGGTGGGCGGCGTACGCGGCTGTCGGCGTACGCGGCGTACGACGGCCCCCGTGAGCACACGTGAGAGGTGCGCATGACGACCGACGACGCCACGCCCCGGCCCCGCCGCCGTACGCTCCTGCTGGCCGCCGGTACGGCCGGGTTCGGCGCGCTGGCCGCGGCCTGCTCCGCCCCGGCCGAGGACGTCGGGGCAGCCCGGCAGCAGGCGGCCGCCGCCGCGTCGGCCGCGCCGTCCGCCTCGGCGTCGGCGTCGGCCTCGGGTGCCGTGAGCCCGGGCTGTGTCCTGACCCCCGAGGCCGGCACCGGCCCGTACTACGTGGACCTGGACAAGGCCCGCTCGGACATCGTCGAGGACCGGGAGGGGGTGGCGCTGCTGCTGGACCTGACCGTCGTCCGGGTCTCGGCGGGCTGCCGGCCGCTCGGCGGCGTCCCCGTGGACGTCTGGCAGGCCGACGCCTCGGGCGAGTACTCGCTCGGCGGCGCCACGTACCTGCGCGGCACGCAGGTCACGGACCGGGCGGGCAAGGTCACCTTCCGGACCATCGTGCCCGGGTGGTACGCGGGGCTCGCCCCGCACATCCACTTCAAGGTCCGCCCCGACACCCGGAGCGAGACCGCGTCCCAGCTCTACTTCCCGGAGAAGCTGCTGCGGGAGATCTACGCCGGCGAGCCCTACTCCGGGCGGACCGCCCCCGAGCGGCCCAACGGCCGCGACAGCCGCTACCGCGACTTCGGCCCGGCGATGACCCTGAACCCCGCCCCGGACGGCGACTCCGGCTACCGCGCGTCGTACGTCATCGGCATCACCTGATCATCGGCATCACCTGATCCGGGCCGCTCCCCCACCCCCGCCGTCGTGGCCTTCCGGGCGCTGCCCCGGTCGGTAGCCGAAGGCCTGGCATCCTGACGCCATGAAGATCGCCGCAGCACAGATGACCTGTGTCCCCGCCGACATACCCGCCAACGTCGCCCGGGCCGCGTCCCTCGCCGAGCGGGCCCGGCAGGAGGGGGCGGAGCTGGTGGTGTTCCCCGAGCTCGCCCTCACCGGGTACGAGCTCGACACCCTGGCCGGCGATCCGGGGCTGTGGACGGACGCGGACGACCCGCGGCTGGACCCGATCCGGTCGAGCGGGATCGCCACCGTCGTGAACGTCGCCCTGCGCACCGCCGGCCCCCGGCCCCTGATCGCCTCGCTGGTCTTCGACGCGGCCGGCGCGCCGCTGACGGCGTACGCCAAGCAGCACCTCTACGGGCAGGAGGCCGACCACTTCGGGGCAGGCGGCGAGGACGGCCGGTTCGAACTCGGGGGCCTGCGCTTCTGCCTGGCCGTCTGCTACGACAACCACTTCCCCGACCTGGCCGGGCGCGGCGCCGCCGACGGCTGCCGGGTGCACCTGGCCAGCTCCTTGCACGGCACCGGTGGCGGGATGCGGGAGCGGGCCACGACCTACCCCGGCATCGCCCGCGACCACGGCATGTACGTCGTCCTCGCCAACCACGTGGGCCCGGCGGGCCCCTGGACCGGCTGCGGCGGCGCCGCGGTGTGGGCGCCGGGCGGCGCCCTGCTGGCCGAGGCGGACGACCGCACCCCGTCGGTGGCGGTCGCGGACGTCGCCCCGGCGGGTCGGTAAGGGGCTCCCTACTGCCGGTACGGGTCCTGGTAGGAGGACGGGGGCGGGCCGAAGACCGGCGCCGGGGGCGGCGTGGTCCCGCCGGAGGCGTACGGGTTCGCCGGGTGCTGCGGGGCGGCGGGGGCCTGGCCGGGGGCCGGGTACGCGGTCGGGGCGGGGTACGCGGCCGGGTCCGAGCCGGGGTCGGTGTCGGTGTCGGATTCGGTGTCGGCCCCGGTCAGCTCGCGGACCATCAGGGTGGCGCCCGCGACCGCGCCCGGCATCAGGAAGACGGCCACCAGCGGCACCAGGAAGGCAAGCACCAGCGGGACGCCGAAGCCCAGCGCCATCGCGCGGTGCGAGCGCTGCAGCGCGAGCCGCTGCGGCAGCTCCATCCGGCGGCGCTGGAGGGCGACCCCGGTGAGCTCCAGGGTGAGGAAGTAGCCGGAGACGCAGAAGCCGATCACGGGGACCACGGTCTGGCCGACCACCGGGACGAACCCGAGGGCGAAGAGCAGGATGCCGTAGACCAGCACGCGACCCAGCAGTCGCAGGCTGTCCCGGGCGGAGATCCACAGCTCCTTGGCGAGGGAGAGCCCGGACTCGGGCACCTCACCGCCCTCGCTGCGGTCGACCTCCTCCGAGAGGGACTCGTAGAAGGGCTCGCCGATCAGCAGCGTCACGGCGGTGAAGCTGATCACCGCGAGGAACAGGCCGAGGCCGAACACCAGCGCGGTCAGGAAGCCGCGGAACAGCCCCTGCCACGGCGACGTCCAGTCGTCGGCGAACGGGGTGGTCCAGGCCACCAGGTCGTCCGCGCCGTAGCCGAGCCCGATCAGCGCGCCGGCGTAGAGCACCAGTGACACCAGTCCCGGCAGCAGGCCGAAACCGAACCAGCGGCCGCGCCGCATCACCCATCGCTGTCCGGCCAGCAGATGGCCGAATCCCCGCCCAAGATCTCCCATGGCGCACAGCTTAGAGGGGCGGTACGACGCAGGCCGCACCCCTGGTCCGGGGTGCGGCCTGCGTCAGGTGCGAGCCGGTCAGACGGCGAGCTCGACCGTGATGTTGCCGGCGGTGGCCTTGGAGTACGGGCAGACCTGGTGGGCCTTCTCGATGAGCTCCTTGGCCTTGGCGGCGTCCACGTTCGGGATCACGGCGGAGATCTTGACGATCAGGCCGAAGCCCTCGTCGTTCTTGCCGATGCCGACCTCGGCGGTGACCGTGGAGCCGGAGATGTCGGCGTTCTCGTTGCGGGCGACGACACCGAGGGCGCCCTGGAAGCAGGCGCTGTAGCCGGCGGCGAACAGCTGCTCCGGGTTGGTGCCGGCACCGTTGCCGCCGAGCGCCTTGGGCGGGTTCACGACGACGTCGAGCCGGCCGTCGTCGGTGGCGACGCGGCCGTCACGGCCGTTCTCGGCGGTGGCCACGGCGGTGTAGAGCACGTCGGACTGCTGGATGGACATGGAAAGGATTCCTCCTGGTAGTCGCCCCGACTCGCGCCCACGGTCGTGACGGTGTGGGGAGAGCCTAGCCGGTGAAGGAAACGATCATCTTTCCGGTGTTGTCGCCGCGCAGCAGGCCGAGGAAGGCCTCGGTGGCGTTCTCGACGCCCTCGACCACCGTCTCGTCGTAGTGCAGCTCGCCCGAGCGGAGCCAGCCGGCCACGTCGGAGACGAAGCGGTCCTGGATGCCGTAGTGGTCGGCGACGAGGATGCCCTGGAGCCGGAGCCGCTTGCCGATGACTGCGACGAGGTTGCGCGGGCCGGGGGCCGGCTCGGTGTCGTTGTACTGGGCGATGGCCCCGCACAGGGTGGCGCGGCCGTGGACGTTGAGGGCGCCGATGGCGGCTTCGAGGTGGTCCCCGCCGACGTTGTCGAAGTAGACGTCGATGCCGTCGGGGGCGGCCTCCTTCAGCTGCTCGGCGACCGGCGCGGCCTTGTAGTTGAAGGCGGCGTCGAAGCCGTACTTCCCGGTCAGGAGCGTGGTCTTCTCGTCGGAGCCGGCCGAGCCGATGACCCGGGAGGCGCCCTTGATCTTCGCGAACTGGCCGACGAGGCTGCCGACCGCGCCGGCGGCACCGGAGACGAAGACGGCGTCGCCCTCCTTGAAGGAGGCGGTCTCGAAGAGGCCGGCGTACGCGGTCAGGCCCGGCATGCCGAGCACGCCCAGGTAGGCGGAGAGCGGCGCGATCGAGCCGTCGACCTTGGTGGCGTGGACCGCGTCCACATCGGCGTACTCGCGCCAGCCCAGCCCGTGCAGCACGTGGTCGCCGACGGCGAAGCCCTCGGCCGCGGAGGCGACGACCTCGCCGACCGCGCCGCCGTCCATCGGGTGGTCCAGCTTGAAGGGCGGGACGTAGGACTTCACGTCGTTCATCCGGCCGCGCATGTACGGGTCCACGGACATGTGGAGGTTGCGTACGAGGATCCGGCCGGGGGCGGGGGCGGTGACCGGCACCTCGCGCAGGGCGAAGTCCTCGGCGACGGGCCAGCCCTGGGGACGGCGGACCAGGTGCCACTCGCGGCTGACGGCGGGGATAACGGACATGGCGATGCTCCGGGGAGAGGGAAGAATTACTTCAGGAACTGAAACAACCATGCAGCTGGATATTTCATGTTGTCAAGCATGTGGGTACGCTGGATCCATGCCCAGTCGTCGCACCGACCCCCTGACCCTTGAGGTCGTCGAACTCATCGGCGACGTCGTGGCCCGCTACCACCAGGAGTACGAGCAGGCCGCCGCGAGCCACCAGCTCACCGGCGCCCAGGCCCGCGTCCTGGGCCTGCTGGCCGCGGAACCGACACCGATGCGCCGCATCGCACAGAAGCTGAAGTGCGAGCCGTCCAACATCACCGGCATCGTGGACCGGCTGGAAGGCCGCGGCCTGGTCGAGCGCAGGCCGGACCCGGCCGACCGCCGGGTGAAGCTGGCCGCCGCCACGGAGGAGGGACTGACGACCGCCGACCGGCTGCGCGAGTCGCTGGACTTCGCGCGGGAGCCGCTGGCGGGGCTGTCCGACGTCGAGCGGACGGTGCTGCGGGACCTGCTGCGGCGGATGCTGGGCTGAGCCCACCGAGCCGAGGCCTCGCGAACGGCCCTGCACGCCCGGCCCTGCGGGCCGGTGCCCTCAGGGGCCGATCAGCACACCCCGAAGAGCGTGCCGAAGAACCCGCACGGCTTCGGCGGCGCGGGGCTGGAGCTCGGCCTCGGCGACGTGGGCGCCGGATTCCCGGGCTGCGGGGCACCCGACCCCGAGGGGCCCGACGTCGGCGCACCGGACCCCGACGGCCCGGGATCGCCCGGCGTACCGCTCTGCGACGGGCTCGCGGTCGCGGCCGGCGCCGACGCGCCCGGCGAGCGGGTCGCGTCGACCCCCTTCACCGGGGTGCCCGTGGGCCTGCCCGAGGCCTTCGGCGCCTGGCCGAGCGTGGGCTTCGCCGTCGTGACGCCCGCCGGGGCGGTGGGCTGCGCCGCGTCCGGCACGGAGTCGTCGGTGAGGACCACGTTGGACGCCCGGTCGGTGGCCGCCGGACCGTCGGCGGTCAGCCGGGCCACGGCGAACGAGCCCAGGGCCGCGACCAGCAGCCCGAGCCCCGCGGTCATGGCC
>NZ_WTFF01000140.1 GCF_019400985.1 Streptomyces bambusae | reverse complement strand
CGAGTCACGGGTGGCAAACGGGACACGCCCCCGCCCGCGCCGGCCCCCGCCCCCGCCCCCGCCCCCGCGCCAGGCCCCGCCCCCGCACCCGTCCCCCTCGCCGGCCCCCCGGTGGCCGGCTGGGTGGTGGTGGGGCCTGAGCGGTGGGGGTGGGAGTTTGTGGCGCCGCCTGAGCCGCCTGCTCATCCCGATGCCCACCGGCCGCCCGTCCCCGTCGAGCCCTCCGATGCCGCCGTGCGGCGGCTGGAGGAGGCGGTCAAGGAGGGGCGCAACACCTCCGGGTTCGGGTGTCTGACCCTCCTGATCGGGGTCATCGCCTACGGGGTCAGCCGTTACAGCCTCCGTGCCGCGCTGATCGGCATGGCGTGCTTCCTCGTCCTCCTCTACGTCTCCTCGCCCAGGGCCCGGCTGCGCGGCGCCAGACGCCGCCTCGCGGCCGCCCGGCGGCGGGCCGGGCAGAAGCACGAGCGGCGGGTCGAGGCCTGGACGGCCGAACTCGCCGCCCACCGCCAGGCCCACCTGCTCCGCAACGAGCACGTGGACACCTGGTACCCGCTCGCCCTGGACTCCGGCCCCAGCCGGATCGACGTCTTCGGCGGCACCGGCAACGGCTGGGCCAGCCTGCTCGCGACCCTCGGCGGCTCGCTCCTCGGCTCCGGCCGGAGCGTCGTCGTGCTCGACCTGACGCAGCAGGCCGTCGCCCTGGAACTGGCCGGCCTCGCCGGCCAGTGCGGCATCCCGGTGGGGCACGTGTCCCTGCCGGGCGCCCTCCTCGGCCTCGACCTGCGCGAGGAGTTCACCCCCGAGGAACTGGCCGAGGCGCTCGCCGAGGCACTGGGCACGCTGCGCCCGCCGGGCGCCGACGTCGACCTGCACACCATCGACGTCGATCTCGTCCAGACCGTCGCCGGCCTGCTCCCCGGCCCGCTCACGTTCGCCCGCCTCGCCGCCGGCCTGCGCGTACTGCTCGGTCTCGACGCCGCCCCGCTCGCCCCCGCCGAGGCCGAGGCAGTCGCCCCGGCGGCGGACCGGGTCGGCCGGAGCGAGCGGGTCCAGGACGAGCTCCGCTACGTCCGGGCCCAGATCGAACTCCTCGCCCGGGCCGAGCCGGCCGACCTACCCGACGCGTGGGCGGCGGACTGGTGGCAGCCCGGCCGGCTGACCGTACTTGGCACCGAGGACCTCGTCCACCGCCGCAAGGACCTGGCCGACCGGTTCGTCTTCTTCCGGCTGATCCACGTCCTGCGCAGGCGCGCCGTCCCGCAGGGCGGCGCCACCCTCGTCGTGGCCGGGGCCGACCACCTCGGCCGGGCGGCCCTGGAGTTGATGGCCCGCCACGCCCGGGCGGCAGGCGTCCGGCTGGTCCTGCTGATGGAGCACCTGAGGGAGGCCGCCCTGGAGGTGGCCGGCGGCTCCGACAGCGCGACCGTGTTCATGCGGCTGGGCAACGGCGAGGAGGCGAGGGCGGCCGCGCAGTTCATCGGCCGGGAGCACAGGTTCCTCGTCAGCCGGCTGACCCGGCAGCTCGGCGAGACCTTCACCGAGGGCCGCGCCAGCAGCTACACCGACCGGGAGGACGTCTCCGAGAGCGCGGGAACCGCCACCGGCGGCCACCGGCCGGGACCGGGGCCGGCGCGGGCCACGCACAGCGTGTCCACCTCGCTGTCGCGCAGCTGGCAGGAATCGGCGCACACCTCCACCGCCCGCTCCACCAGCGATGCCGAGACCCAGACCCGTGCGTACGAGTTCGCCGTCGAGCCCACCCAGCTCCAAGCGCTGCCGCCCACCGGCCTGGTCCTGGTCGAGTCCGGCCCGCGCGGCCGCCGCGTCGCCTTCGCGGACTGCAATCCGGGCATCGGTCTCCAGCCACGCCGGTCGGCCATGCCCCGCACCTGACGACCGACCAGTACGCACCTACGACCGCGACCACATCGCACCTGACGACCGCCGTGCGGCCGCGGCCGTACAGCTCACCGCCGCAGTGCCCGGCCGCCCCCCCCCACGGCCGGCAGCCGCAGCCGGGCGGCGCGGAAAATCATGGTGGCCGGCGGGCCCGGGGCGCACATACTCGGCCATGTGTTCCTGACGATTTCCACCACCGGCACCCCTGACCGACCCGCGACCGACCTGGGCTTCCTGCTGCACAAGCATCCCGGCAAGGCGCAGTCGTTCAGCACGTCCCACGGCACGGCCCACGTGCTCTACCCCGAGGCCACCGAGCAGCGCTGCACCGCCGCGCTGCTGCTGGAGGTGGACCCCGTCGGGCTGGTCCGGCGAGGTCAGGGCAAGGGCCGGGGCGGGGCGCCGGACGGGGCGCTGGCGCAGTACGTCAACGACCGGCCGTACGCCGCCTCCTCCCTGCTCGCCGTCGCACTCAGCAGTGTCTTCCGCAGCGCCCTCCAGGGCCGGTGCGCCGCCCGCCCCGAGCTGGCGGAGCGGCCGCTGCCGCTGCGCATCGAGATCCCGGCGCTGCCGGCGCGCGGCGGGGCCGAGCTGGTCCACCGGCTGTTCGGGCCGCTCGGCTGGGCCTCCGTCGAGGCCGTGCCGGTACCGCTGGACGAGCAGTTCCCCGAGTGGGGCGACTCCCGGTACGTGCACCTGGTCCTGGAGGGCGAGCTGCTGCTGGCCGACGCGCTGCGCCAGCTCTACGTGCTGCTGCCCGTGCTCGACGACGCCAAGCACTACTGGGTCGCACCCGACGAGGTCGACAAGCTGCTGCGGGCCGGGGACGGCTGGCTGGCCGCGCACCCCGAGCACCGCACGATCACCGAGCGCTACCTGGCGCGCCGCCGCAGCCTGACCGAGGACGCCTTCGGCCGGCTGGAACTGGTCCGGCTCGCCGAGGCCGACGGCAGGGACCTGGAGGAGCTCGACAAGGAGCTCGACGAGGAGCTCGACGACGCCGTGGCCGGCGAGGAGCCCACCCCGTCCACCGAAGCCGGAGCCGGAGCCGACCCCGCCCCCCGCCCCGTCCCGCTCGCCGTGCTCCGCCGCGAGGCGATCCTCGGCGCGCTGCGCGCCGCCGGCGCCCAGCGGGTCCTCGACCTCGGCTGCGGCCAGGGCCAGCTGGTCCAGGCGCTGCTCAAGGACGTGTCCTTCACCGAGATCGTCGGCGTGGACGTGTCCGTACGCGCCCTGACCGTGGCCGCCCGGCGGATGCGCCTGGAGCGCATGGGGGAGCGCCAGAGCTCACGCGTGCGCCTGGTGCAGGGCTCGCTGACGTACACCGACAAGCGGCTGGCCGGCTACGACGCGGCCGTGCTCAGCGAGGTGATCGAGCACCTCGACCTGCCCCGGCTGCCCGCGCTGGAGTACGCCGTCTTCGGCGCGGCCCGGCCCCGCACGGTCCTGGTGACCACCCCCAACGTCGAGTACAACGTGCGCTGGGAGACCCTGCCCGCCGGACACGTCCGGCACGGCGACCACCGCTTCGAGTGGACCCGCGAGGAGTTCCGCACCTGGGCCACCGAGGTCGCCGGGCGGTACGGCTACGACGTCCGCGTCGAGCCCGTCGGCGACGACGACCCCGAGGTCGGCCCGCCCACCCAGCTGGCCGTGTTCCAGCTGGCCACCACCGAGACCGCCGCCACCGCCGCCGCCGAGACCGCCACTGCCGCCACCAATGGCACCACCGCCACCGACAGCCCGAAGGAGGGCGACGCCGCATGAACGACGACCGGAAGAACGACGACCGGAAGCAGCGGGTGCTGCCCGTCACCGACCTGTCCCTCGTGGTCCTCGTCGGCGCGACCGGCTCGGGCAAGTCCACCTTCGCGCGCAAGCACTTCAAGCCCACCGAGGTGATCTCCTCCGACTACTGCCGCGGCCTGGTCGCCGACGACGAGAACGACCAGAGCGCCAGCAAGGACGCCTTCGACGTCCTGCACTACATCGCGGGCAAGCGGCTGGCCGCGGGCCGGCTGACCGTGGTGGACGCCACCAACGTGCAGTCCGAGGCCCGCCGCCAGCTGATCCGGCTGGCCCGGGAGCACGACGTGCTGCCCATCGCGATCGTCCTCGACATGCCGGAAGAGGTGTGCGCCGCGCGCAACGCGCAGCGCCCCGACCGGCAGGACATGCCCCGGCACGTCATCCAGCGCCACCGCCGCGAGCTGCGCCGCTCCCTGCGCGGCCTGGAGCGCGAGGGCTTCCGCAAGGTGCACGTCCTGCGCGGCGTGGAGGAGGCCGAGACCGCCGAGGTCGTGCTGGAGAAGCGGTTCAACGACCTGCGCCACCTCACCGGCCCGTTCGACATCGTCGGCGACGTCCACGGCTGCTCCTCGGAACTGGAGGCCCTGCTGGCCAAGCTCGGCTACCGGGACGGGGTCCACCCCGAGGGCCGCACCGCCGTGTTCGTCGGCGACCTGGTCGACCGGGGCCCGGACAGCCCCGGCGTACTGCGCCGCGTCATGGGCATGGTCAAGACCGGCAACGCCCTGTGCGTCCCGGGCAACCACGAGAACAAGCTGGGCCGGTACCTGAACGGCAGGAACGTCCAGCACACCCACGGCCTCGCCGAGACCGTCGAGCAGCTGGGCCGGGAGGACGAGGAGTTCGTCGCCGAGGTCCGCGCCTTCATCGACGGCCTGGTCAGCCACTACGTCCTCGACGGCGGCAAGCTGGTGGTGTGTCACGCCGGGCTGCCCGAGAGGTACCACGGCCGTACCTCCGGCCGGGTCCGCTCGCACGCCCTGTACGGCGACACGACCGGCGAGACCGACGAGTTCGGCCTGCCCGTGCGCTACCCGTGGGCCGAGGACTACCGGGGCAAGGCGGTCGTGGTCTACGGGCACACGCCCGTGCCGGACACCAGCTGGATCAACAACACCATCTGCCTCGACACCGGGGCGGTCTTCGGCGGGAAGATGACGGCCCTGCGCTGGCCCGAGCGCGAGCTGGTCGACGTACCGGCCGAGCAGGTCTGGTACGAGCCGGTCAAGCCGCTCGCCGGCCAGGCGCCCGGTGGGCACGAAGGGCGTCCGCTGGACCTCGCCGACGTGCACGGGCGCCGGGTCGTGGAGACCCGGCACCTGGGCGCGGTCAGCGTGCGCGAGGAGAACGCGGCGGCGGCCCTGGAGGTCATGAGCCGCTTCGCGGTGGACCCGCGCCTGATGCCGTACCTGCCGCCGACCATGGCGCCGACCGCCACCTCGAAGGAGGGAACCCGCGGCGGAGCCGCTGATCTGCCCTACCTGGAGCACCCGGCCGAGGCCTTCGCCCAGTACCGGGCCGACGGGGTCGAGCGGGTCGTGTGCGAGGAGAAGCACATGGGTTCCCGCGCCGTCGTCCTGCTCTGCAAGGACGCCGACGCCGCCCGCGAGCGCTTCGGGGTCGACGGTCCTACCGGGTCCGTCTACACCCGTACCGGCCGGCCCTTCTTCGACGACCCCGCCGTCACCGAGGAGGTCCTGCGCCGGCTGCGCACGGCCGTCACCGACGCCGGGCTGTGGGAGGAGTTCGCCACCGACTGGCTGCTCCTGGACGGCGAGCTGCTGCCGTGGTCGCTGAAGGCCACCGGACTGCTGCGCCAGCAGTACGCCGCCGTGGGCGCCGCCTCCCGCTCGGTCTTCCCCGGCGCCCTCGACGCCCTCCGGGCGGCCGAGGACCGCGGGATCGACACCGGCGGGCTGCTGGAGCGCCAGCGGGAACGCGCCGCCGACGCGGCCGCGTTCACCGATGCCTACCGGCGCTACTGCTGGAGCACCGACGGGCTGGACGGCGTCCGCTTCGCACCGTTCCAGCTGCTCGCCGTGGAGGGCCGCAGCCTCGCCGCCGTCCCGCACGACACCCAGCTGGCCTGGCTGGACCGGCTCGTCGAGGCCGACGAGCGGGCGGGCACCGGGCTGCTGCGCCGCACCGGGCGCATCGTGGTGGACACCGCGGACGCGGACTCCGTACGCGCGGGTACCGACTGGTGGCTGGAGCTGACGGCGGCAGGCGGCGAGGGCATGGTCGTCAAGCCGCTGCACGCGTACGGGACCGACCGCGGCGGCCGGCTGCTCCAGCCGGGCGTCAAGGTGCGTGGACGCGAGTACCTGCGGATCATCTACGGCCCGGAGTACACCCGGCCGGAGAACCTGGAGCGGCTGCGCGTGCGCCACCTCGGGCACAAGCGCTCGCTGGCCCTGCGCGAGTACGCGCTCGGGCTGGAGGCACTGGACCGGCTGGCCGCGGGGGAGCCGCTGTGGCGGGTCCACGAGGCGGTGTTCGCGGTGCTCGCACTGGAGTCGGAGCCGGTCGACCCGAGGCTGTGAGACCGGCGGGCCGCAGGGCGCGTAGGCGGCCGGACCGGTCGTGACGGCGGCCGGACCGGTCGCGCGGGACCGGTCCGGCCCGGCCGGCCGGGCCGCGGCGCCGGACCCCGCGGTGACCAGCGGCGGGCGGGATCGTTCTTCCAGGGCAGCGGGCTGTACGCAACCCACGTACGCGAACCCACGTACGCGAACCCACGTGGGACGCGACCCCACGTACGCGAATCCACGGAAGGACGGAACGTCAGATATGAAGATGACCGCGCGCGGAAGCATTGCGGCGCTCATGACCTGTATGGCCGCGGCGGGGGCGGCGGCGCCGGCCGTGGCCGACTCGGTCCCGGTGGGGGTGCCGCTCGACGGCGTCGAGAGCTCGCTGGGCATCGACGTCCCGCGCGTGGGCACTTCGGTCCCGGTGCCGATCGTGGGCGCCCCCGAATCGCCCACCTTCCACTCGGGGAGCATGCTGCCCACCCCGCTGCTGCCGTCCGTCCCGATCGGCGCCGAGCTCGGCGACACCCTCATCACCTCCCCGGTCCCGAACCTGCTGGGCCGGCCCGAGACGGACGGCGAGGGGTCGCTCGGCTCTCCGGCCACCGATGTGCGGGCCAAGGGCCCGGCGGCCGTCCTCGGACTCCCGCTCACCATGCCGAATGCGGCCAACTTCGGGCTGCCGGACGTGGTGGACCCCAAGCTCGGCATCGTCACCCCCGAGCTCACCGGGGCTCCTTCGGCGCTGCTCGGCCTGCACTGATCCGGTCGGCCGAACCCGAGGGCAGGTCAAACGGCCGCCCGGTCTGCGAACGTGTACGGCATGGGATTCCATGTCGATTCCGAGACCGGGCGGCTTCGCCGCGTCATTCTCCACCGACCCGACCTGGAGCTGAAGCGGCTCACTCCCAGCAACAAGGACGCGCTGCTCTTCGACGACGTGCTGTGGGTGCGCCGGGCCCGCCAGGAGCACGACGGCTTCGCCGACGTCCTGCGCGACCGCGGGGTGGAGGTGCATCTCTTCGGTGACCTGCTGCGCGAGGCGCTCGACATCCCGGAGGCCAGACACCTCGTCCTGGACCGGGTCTTCGACGAGAAGGAGTACGGGCCGCTGGCCACCGACCACCTGCGGGCGGTCTTCGACGGACTGCCCTCGGCGGAGCTGGCGCAGGCGCTGGTGGGCGGGATGACCAAACGGGAGTTCCTGAACCGGCACACCGAGCCGGTCTCGGTCCGCTTCCACGCGCTGGAGTTGGACGACTTCCTGCTCGGACCGCTGCCCAACCACCTGTTCACCCGCGACACCTCCGCCTGGATCTACGACGGGGTGTCCATCAACGCGATGCGCTGGCCGGCCCGGCAGCGCGAGACCGTGCACTTCGAGGCGATCTACAAGCACCACCCGCTGTTCACCGCCTCCGGCGCCTTCCACTACTGGTCGCAGGGGCAGGCCGACTACCCCTCGACCATCGAGGGCGGGGACGTGCTGGTGATCGGCAATGGCGCGGTGCTGATCGGGATGAGCGAGCGGACGACGCCGCAGGCGGTGGAGATGCTGGCGCGCGGCCTGTTCGCCGCCGGTTCGGCCCGCAGCATCGTGGCCCTGGACATGCCCAAGCGGCGCGCGTTCATGCATCTGGACACGGTGATGACGATGGTGGACGGAGATACGTTCACGCAGTACGCGGGCCTGGGCATGCTCCGCTCCTACACCATCGAGCCGGGCGAAGGCGCGCACGACCTGAGGGTCACCGACCACCCGCCGGAGCACATGCACCGGGCCATCGCGGCCGCGCTGGGCCTGGACGAGATCCGGGTGCTGACCGCCCGGCAGGACGTGCACTCGGCGGAGCGGGAGCAGTGGGACGACGGCTGCAACGTGCTGGCGGTGGAGCCGGGGGTGGTCGTCGCCTACGAGCGCAACGTCACCACCAACACCCACCTGCGCAAGGAGGGTATCGAGGTGATCGAGATCCCGGGCAGCGAGCTGGGCCGGGGCCGGGGCGGGCCGCGCTGCATGAGCTGTCCGGTGGAGCGGGACGCGGTGCAGTGAGGCCGTGCAGCGGAGCCGTGCAGCGAAGCGGGACGCGGTGCAGTGAAGCCGTGCAGCCGAGCCGTGCGGTGAAGGCGGCCGCACGCGCTCTCACCGACACCCCAACCGCACACCTGACCGTATAGAGATGCGTTCTTTCGTATAGACTTCCAGCATCCCTGTTCCCGGACCCTGGAGCGTCCCCATGGCCACCGATCTCGTCGGCCGCAGTTTCCTCAAGGAGCTCGACTTCACCGCCGCCGAGTTCCGCGGCCTGGTCGAGCTCGCTGCCGAGCTGAAGGCGGCCAGGAAGGCCGGGACGGAGCGGCCTCTGCTCCAGGGTCGCACGATCGCCCTGATCTTCGAGAAGACCTCGACCCGCACCCGCTGCGCCTTCGAGGTCGCCGCCGCCGACCAGGGCGCCCGTACCACCTACCTCGACCCCTCCGGCTCCCAGATGGGCCACAAGGAGTCGGTCCGGGACACCGCACGCGTGCTGGGCCGGATGTTCGACGGCATCGAGTACCGCGGCGACAGCCAGGACACCGTCGAGCAGCTCGCCGCGTACTCCGGGGTGCCGGTCTTCAACGGCCTCACCGACGACTGGCACCCCACCCAGATGCTCGCCGACGTGCTCACCATGACCGAGCACTGCGCCAAGCCGCTGGAGCGGATCTCCTTCGCCTACCTCGGCGACGCCCGCTTCAACATGGGCAACTCCTACCTGGTCACCGGCGCCCTGCTCGGCATGGACGTCCGGATCGTCGCACCGCGCGCCTACTGGCCGGCCGAGCAGGTCGTGGCCAAGGCGCGCGAGCTGGCGCAGGCCAGCGGCGCCCGGATCACCCTGACCGAGCAGGTGGCGGAGGGCGTGGCGCAGGCGGACTTCGTCGCCACCGACGTCTGGGTCTCCATGGGCGAGCCCAAGGAGGTCTGGGACGAGCGGATCAAGGCGCTGGCGCCGTACGCGGTCACGATGGACGTGCTGCGCGCCAGCGGCAACGCGGACGTGAAGTTCCTGCACTGCCTGCCGGCCTTCCACGACCTGGGTACCGCGGTCGGCCGGGAGATCCACGCGCGCCACGGGCTGGAGTCGCTGGAGGTGACGGACGAGGTGTTCGAGTCCGCGCACTCGGTGGTCTTCGACGAGGCCGAGAACCGGCTGCACACCATCAAGGCCGTGCTCGTCGCCACCATGGCCGCCCCGGGCGCCCGGGGCGGCGCACAGTCAGGCGCGTAGCCAGGCGCATGGCAGACGCACAGCCAGGCGCATAGTCATACGGCCGGCGCCCAGGCCCCCTGTGCCGACAGGGTGAACCACACCGCCTTGCCCTGCGCGGTGGCGCGGTGGCCGCAGCCCGAGCTGAGGGTGCGCACCAGCAGCAGGCCCCGCCCGTGCTCCTGCCACGGGTCGGGGTGGGAGTCCTCCGCCCGCCGGGTCAGATCGCCCGGCGGCCGCGGATCGCCGTCGTGCACCTCCACCTGGCAGCCGCCGGACGACAGCCGCACCACCAGCTCGATCGGGCCCTGCCCGCGGGCGTGCTCCACGGCGTTGGCGACCAGCTCCGCCGTCAGCAGCTCCGCGGTGTCGCCGTCGGCCGGCGTCCCGGCCCCGGCGAGCGCCGTACGGACCAGGGCGCGGGCCGTCGGGACGGCGGCAGGGGTGCGGGGAAGGCGGATCCGCTGGACGACAGCGGCTTCAGGCATGGCTGGATCCATCCGTTCCGGCGCGAGGGCGGGGAGAGATTGTGCCGTCCACCATACGGATGGGCCGCCGCACCCTTGACGGCGCCCCGGCCGAAAACCATCGGGTGCAGCTCCTGGCGCCGCCCAGGAACTCCGTCCGACGCCGCCCGGAACCTCCGTCCGGCGTATCGCGCATTCCTGACGAGAGTCATGAGTCGGTGATACGGTCGTCACCGTGAGCCCCTTCCTTGGTTCCGCAGCAGGCACCGAACGGTGGCGTCACCTCCGGGTGACCCGGCAGGACGGCGTGGCCACCGTCACCCTCGACCGCCCCGAGAAGCTGAACGCGCTGACCTTCGGCTCCTACGCCGACCTGCGCGATCTGCTCGCCGAACTGTCCCGGGAGCGCTCCGTGCGCGCCCTGGTCCTCGGCGGTGAAGGGCGCGGCTTCTGCTCCGGCGGAGACGTGGACGAGATCATCGGCGCCACGCTCGCCATGGACCCCGCCCAGCTCCTCGACTTCAACCGGATGACCGGGCAGGTGGTACGCGCCATCCGCGAATGCCCCTTCCCGGTGATCGCCGCCGTCCACGGCGTGGCCGCCGGCGCCGGCGCGGTCCTCGCCCTGGCCGCGGACTTCCGCATCGCCGACCCGACCGCACGGTTCGCCTTCCTCTTCACCCGGGTGGGACTGTCCGGCGGCGACATGGGCGCCGCCTATCTGCTTCCGCGCGTCGTCGGCCTCGGCCACGCCACCCGGCTGCTCATGCTGGGAGAGCCGGTGCGCGCCGTCGAGGCCGAGCGGATCGGCCTGCTGAGCGAGCTCACCGAGGAGGGCAAGGCCGACGCCCGGGCCCGCGAACTCGCCGAGCACCTGGCGGCCGGCCCCGCCCTCGCCTACGCCCAGACCAAGGCCCTGCTCACGGCGGAGCTGGACATGCCGATGGCCGCCTCGGTGGAACTGGACGCCAACACCCAGGCCCTGCTGATGCACGGCCGGGACTACGCCGAGTTCCACGCCGCGTTCACCGCGAAGCGGCCGCCGCAGTGGACGGGACGGTAGCGCCGTGCGGGTCGCCGTAGCGGGCGGGGGACCGGGGGGACTGTACGCCGCCGCTCTGCTGGCCCGGCAGGGACACGCGGTCGAGGTGTGGGAGCGCAACGCACCCGACGACACCTTCGGGTTCGGCGTGGTGCTCTCCGACGAGACCCTGGGCGGCATCGAACAGGCGGACGCCGAGGTGTACGCCGCCCTCCAGCAGGAGTTCGTCCGCTGGGACGACATCGACATCGTCCACCGGGGGCGGGTGCTGACCTCCGGCGGGCACGGCTTCGCCGCCCTCGGCCGGCGCCGGCTGCTGGCCGTCCTGCACGCCCGCTGCGCCGAGCTCGGCGTACGGCTGCGCTTCCGTACCCAGGCCCCGGACACCGACCTGCTGCGGCGGGAGTACGACCTGGTCGTGGCGGCCGACGGGGTGCACAGCCCGGTCCGCACCGCCGCCGCCGAGGTCTTCCGGCCCCGGGTGGAGACGGGCCGGTGCCGCTACATCTGGCTCTCCGCCGACTTCGCCTTCGACGCCTTCCGCTTCGAGATCGCCGAGACCGAGCACGGCGTGATGCAGCTGCACGGCTATCCCTACGCCCGCCCGCCGGCCGGGCCGGGCGCCTCCACCGTCATCGTCGAGATGCGCGAGGAGGTGTGGCGGGCGGCCGGCCTGGACCTGTGCGACGAGGAGGAGTCGGCGGCCCGGTGCGCCAAACGGTTCGCCGAGGCGCTGCGAGGGCGCCCGCTGTACGGCAACCGCTCCGCCTGGACGGCGTTCCGCACGGTCGTCAACGAGCGCTGGTCGGACGGCAACCTCGTGCTCCTCGGCGACGCCGCCCACACCGCGCACTTCTCCATCGGCTCCGGCACCAAGCTGGCGGTCGAGGACGCCCTCGCCCTGGCGCAGGCGGTCGCCGGGCAGCCGGACGTGCCGGCCGCCCTCGCCGCGTACGAGGAGGTCCGCCGGCCGGCCGTCGCCTCCACCCAGCGCGCGGCCGCCGCCAGCATGCGCTGGTTCGAGGACCTCGCCGGGTACGCCGACCAGCCACCCCGGCAGTTCGCCTTCAACCTGCTCACCCGCAGCCGCCGCGTCACCCACGACAACCTGCGGCTGCGCGACCCCCGTTTCACCCGCACCGTCGAGCGGGACTTCGGTTGCCCCGACGAGGCCACCCCGCCCATGTTCACCCCCTACCGGCTGCGCGGCCTGACCCTGCGCAACCGGGTCGTGGTCTCCCCGATGGACATGTACAGCGCCGAGGACGGCGTACCGGGCGACTTCCACCTGGTCCACCTCGGCGCACGGGCGCTGGGCGGGGCCGGGCTGGTGATGACCGAGATGGTCTGCGTCTCCCCCGAGGGCCGCATCACGCCCGGCTGCGCCGGCCTGTGGACCGACGAACAGGCCGCCGCCTGGCGGCGTATCACCGACTTCGTCCACAGCGCGGCCCCCGGCACGGCGCTCGGCGTCCAGCTCGGCCACTCCGGACGCAAGGGCTCCACCCGCCGCATGTGGGAGGGCATGGACGAGCCGCTGCCCGACGGGAACTGGCCGCTGGCCGCCGCCTCCGCCCTGCCCTACCTCCCGGGCCGCTCCCAGACCCCGTGCGCCCTGGACCACGACGGCCTCGCCGCGGTCCGCGCCGACTTCACGGCCGCCGCCGCCCGCGCCGCCACGTGCGGCTTCGACCTGCTGGAACTGCACTGCGCGCACGGCTACCTGCTGTCCGGCTTCCTCTCCCCGCTGACCAACCGGCGCGAGGACGCGTACGGCGGGAGCCTGGAGGGCCGGCTGCGCTTCCCGCTGGAGGTCTTCGACGCCGTCCGGGCCGTCTGGCCGCAGGACCGCCCCATGACGGTCCGGATCTCCGCCACCGACTGGGCGCCCGGCGGCACCTCCGAGGAGGACGCCGTCGCCATCGCCGCGGCCTTCGCCGAGCACGGCGCCGACGCCATCGACGTCTCCACCGGCCAGGTCGTCGCCGACGAGGCCCCCGAGTACGGCCGCTCCTACCAGACCCCGTACGCCGACCGGATCCGCAACGCGCTGGGCGTCCCCGTCGTCGCCGTCGGCGCGATCTCCTCCTGGGACGACGTCAACTCCCTGCTGCTGGCGGGCCGCGCCGACCTGTGCGCCCTGGCCCGCCCCCACCTCTACGACCCCCACTGGACCCTGCACGCCGCCGCCGAACAGGGCTACGAGGGCCCCGGCGCGCCATGGCCGGCCCCGTACCGCGCAGGCAGCCGCAAGCCCCCGACCGGCAAGGGCTGACCGGCACCCGCGGCCTCTTCATCAGCCCTGCAGTCCGACGCGCAGGACGGCCGATGACCGTGTGTCGGCAGCGCCCCCACTGCTGCATCCTGGCAGCGAGAAAATCGAATGGGGGTACGAAATGTGGACAACGGTCTCGTCGGACCAACTGCCGGCCGGCGACCGCTTCGACTGGTTCTCCGACATGGTTTCGCGGGAGGTGGTGCCCACCACGATCAGCAGTGAGCGGCCCGCCGAGTTCCGGGCCGAGGCCGCGGTGCTGCACCTGGGTGAACTCCGCGTGTCCCGGCTCGCGTACGCGCCCCTGCGCTCGCGGCGCGCCCCTGCGCTGATCCGGCGCAGCGACCCGGAGCAGTACCAGCTGGCCATGGTGAGCAAGGGCTCGATGGAGATGTCGCAGCACGGCAACGAATGCCGCGCGCAGGCCGGGGACCTGGTGTTCTGGGACACCTCGCGGCCCTCCGACGCCAACGCCCCGGCCCGGGACGGCGCCGACCACCAACTGGTGATCCTGCAATTCCCGCGGGATGCGCTGCCGTTACGCTCGCGCCACCTCGACCGTCTCCTCGCCCGCCGCATTCCGGGCGACGGCGGCACGGCGGCGCTGCTGACCTCCTTCATGGGCAGTCTCGTGGCCCACTGCGACCGGTGCACGCCCGCGGAGCTGCGCGGTCTCGGAGCGGCCGCCGCCGATCTCACCGCCGCCTGCCTGGCACAGCACCTCGATGCCGGGGAGCTGCTGCCCGCCGAGATCCGCGCGCGGGCACAGGTGCAGCAGATCCACGCCTTCATCGAGCAGCACCTCGGCGACCCGGACCTGACCCCCTCCGTCATCGCCGCCTGCCACAACATGTCCGTGCGCAGTCTCCACCAGCTCTTCCGGAGCCGGCAGGAGAGCGTCCACGCTCTGATCCGCCGGCGGCGGCTGGAGCAGTCCCGCGCCGACCTCGCCCGCTCCGGCCGGCGCGCGCGCCCGGTGGGTGTGATCGCCGCCCGCTGGGGTTTCAGCGGGCCGGCCGTCTTCAGCCGTTCCTTCCGCGAGGCGTACGGGCTGAGCCCCTCCGAGTTCCGTGCACTGAGCGTCAAGGAAGCCTGCGCCGAGCGCACAGCACGGCGAACGCCCCCTTCCTAGGCTCGGTCCCGTTGGACATGGCACGGCATGGCATCGCGTTCGAGAGGAAAGTTCATGACTCGTCTCCTTGGGAAAGCCGCCGCTGTGGCGGGCGGGCTCGCGCTCCTGACCGGCGTGGCCCTCGCCGGCGCTCCGGTCGCCGGCGCGGCCCCGGCGCAGGCTTCGGCCACCAACCAGATCCTCAACTGGAACTCCGACCTGTGCCTGGGCATCAACGGTGGCACCGGCGACTGGGGCCTGACCGCCTTGCAATGGGGCTGCAACGGCAACGCCGACCAGAAGTGGAACTACTGGGCCGCGGACGGTTCGTACACCACCGTGAGCAACGACAACGGTCTGTGCCTCGGTATCAGGGGCGCCTCGATGGAGCCCGGCGCCGACGCGCTCCAGTGGCAGTGCAACGGGAACGACGACCAGAAGTGGAGCATCACTCCCATCGGCGGCGGCGCCTACCGCATGGTGAACAAGCAATCCGGTTACTGCCTCGGCATCTGGGGCGCGAGCAAGGACTGGGGCGTGGGCGCCGTCCAGTGGCCGTGCAACGGGAACACCGACCAGGCCTGGTACTTCGGCTAGAAGGCTGATGAAGATGTCGGGTTCCGGCCCCGCCGTGCGAGCGGCGGGGCCGGACTCGGCTACGCCCGGACGAACTCGGCCCCCAGGGCGCGCAGGCGTGCGTCCAGTTCGGTGAAGACCGTCGCCGAGCGGTCGCCGGGCCAGTCCGAGGGCAGCAGCTCCCGCGGCAGGCCCGGGTCGGCGTACGGCAGGTGCCGCCAGGAGTCCAGGGCCAGCAGGTAGTCCCGGTAGGCGGCCTCCGGGCCGCCGCCGGCCGCCGCGCCGGACTGCCAGCCGCGCAGCACCGGCTCGTGCAGGTCCAGGAACTCCTCGTGCTGCTTGGCCAGGGCGGTCAGGTCCCACCAGCGGGCCACGGCCTCGGCCGTGGGCGCGAAGCCGAGGTGGTCGCCGCGGAACAGCTCCACGTACTGGGTGAGCCGCAGCCGGTCCAGGGTGTGGCGGGTCTCGTCGTACAGCGCGGCCGGCGCGATCCACACGCCGGGCGCGACGGTTCCGTAGCCGAGCCGGGCCAGCCGGGAGCGCAGCAGGTGGCGCTTGTCGCGCTCCTGCTCGGGGACCGAGAAGACGGCCACCAGCCAGGCGTCCGTGGGCCGGCCCGGCGCCGCGTAGATCCGCCGGTCGCCGTCGTCCAGCAGCTCCCGGGCCTCCGGCGACAGCTCGTAGGCGGCCTGGCCGTCCCGGTCCTTCGCGGGCAGCAGGAAGCCGCGCCGTTTGAGCCGGGACACCGACGACCGGACCGAGGGCGCGTCCACTCCGGCCGCGCCCAGCAGACGGATCAGCGCCGACACCGGGACCGGGCCGTCGAAGGCCCGCCCGTAGGCGCCGTAGAACGTGACGATCAAGGATCGCGGGGTGTGCTCGGCCACCAGATCACTCTAGTTCGCGCAGCCGGAACCGCTGCAGTTTGCCGGTCGCCGTCCGGGGCAGGGCGGGGACGAGGACGAACACGCGGGGGCACTTGTGCGGGGCCAGCTCGGCCCGCATGAAGGCCCGCAGGGCGTCCTCGGTCACCCGCGCGCCGTCGCGGACGACGGCGTAGGCCACCACGATCTGGCCGCGCCGCTCGTCCGGCCGGCCCACCACGGCCGCCTCCCGTACGTCCGGGTGGCGCAGCAGAGCCTCCTCCACCTCCGGGCCGGCGATGTTGTAGCCCGACGAGATGATCATGTCGTCGGCGCGGGCGACGTAGCGGAAATAGCCGTCCCGGTCGCGTACGTACGTGTCGCCGGTCAGGTTCCAGCCGTCCCGGACGTACTCACCCTGCCGGGGGTCGGCCAGGTAGCGGCAGCCGACCGGGCCGCGGACGGCGAGCAGCCCGGGCTCGCCGTCCGGGACCGGCAGGCCCGCCGGGTCCACCACCCGGGCCTGCCAGCCGGGCACCGCCCGGCCGGTGGTGCCGGGGCGGATGTCCTCGTCGGCGGCGGAGATGAAGATGTGCAGCAGCTCGGTGGCGCCGATGCCGTTGATGATCCGCAGCCCGGTCCGCTCGTGCCAGGCCTGCCAGGTGGCCGCCGGCAGGTTCTCCCCGGCCGAGACGCAGCGGCGCAGGCTGGAGACGTCGTGCCCGTCGAGCTCGTCCAGCATGGCCCGGTAGGCGGTGGGGGCGGTGAACAGCACCGTCACCCGGTGCCGGGCCACGGCGGGCAGCAGCTGCTTGGGCCCGGCCTGCTCCAGCAGCAGGGTCGAGGCGCCGGCCCGCAGCGGGAAGACCAGCAGGCCGCCGAGGCCGAAGGTGAAGCCGAGCGGGGGACTGCCGGCGAAGACGTCGTCGGGGCCGGGCCGCAGCACGTGCCGGGAGAAGGTGTCGGCGACGGCCAGCACGTCCCGGTGGAAGTGCATGCAGCCCTTGGGCCGGCCGGTGGTGCCCGAGGTGAAGGCGATCAGCGCGACGTCGTCGGCCGAGGTCGCGACCGCCTCGTACGCGCGGCCGGTGTGCCGGCGCGCCAGCTGGAGCAGGTCGTCGGGCGCCTCCCCGCCGTACGCCGTGATCCGCAGCCCCGGCACCTCGGCCTTGGCCAGGTCGTCGAGCACGCCCACGTGGCACAGCGCGTGGCCGGCCTGCGCCATCGCGCACATCGTGGCCAGCTCCTGGGCGCGGGCCTGCGCCAGCACGGTGACGGCCACCGCCCCCGCCTTCATCACCGCCAGCCAGCACGCGGCCAGCCACGGTCCGGTGGGGCCGCGCAGCAGCACCCGGTTGCCGGGCAGCACGCCGAGGTCCTCGGTCAGTACGTGCGCCAGCGCGTCGACCCGCTCCCGCAGCTCGCCGTAGGTCCAGATGCCGCCGGAGGCGTCCCGGACGGCCGGGCGGTGCGCGCCGAACCGCTCGGTGGTGGTGTCCAGCAGCTCCGCCCCGCAGTTCAGCCGGTCCGGGTACGCCAGCTCGGGCAGGTCGAGCAGCAGGTCCGGCCAGGCCTGCGGGGCAGGCAGCCGGTCGCGCGCGAAGGTGTCGGTGTGGGCGGAAGGCTTGAGCTCCAAGGCGGGATCGCCCCCTTGCGACGGTCCGGGAGGGGAGGTGCGTCCCAGCGGTGGCTGGGGCGGGTGAAGCCGGCCGTGCGGTCGCTCTCCCGACTGCCGCCGGGAGGGTGCCCCTGGGAGCGTATCGTGATGGTGACGGCAGTCAACAGGACGCGATACAACAGGAATGAGGCATCCGGATGCCCGGTTTCGCGCTCGATCCCCGACAGGCGGCCTGGTGCGCGGAGCTGCGCACCCTGGCGGCGCAGCGGCTGCGGCCCCTGGCCGAGCAGGGCGAACCAGGCCGGGTGAACCGGCCGCTGCTCGCCCGTCTGGGCGAACTCGGACTGATCGACCGGCTGTTCACCTCTTCCCCGGCCACCGCCGGGGGGACCCCCAGCGCCCTCGACCTGTGCCTCCTGCGCGAATCCCTCGCCCACGGCTGCACCGAGGCCGAGACGGCCCTCGCCCTCCAGGGCCTCGGCGGCTACCCGGTGCTCCGCTCGGGCAGCGCCGTCCAGCGTGACCGATGGCTGGCGCGGGTGCGGGCGGGACGCGCCGTGGCCGCCTTCGCGCTCACCGAACCGGACGCGGGCTCGGACGCGGCGGCGCTCGCCCTGCGGGCCGCCCCCGACGGCGACGGCTGGCGGCTGACCGGCGAGAAGTGCTGGATCTCCAACGCGCCGGAGGCCGACTTCTACACCGTCTTCGCCCGTACCGGCGAGGCGCCCGGCGCCCGCGGCGTCACCGCCTTCCTGGTGCCCGCCGACCGGCCGGGCCTGACCGGCCGCCCCCTGGACATGCTCGCGCCCCACGCCATCGGGGCGCTCGCCTTCGACGGCGTACGGGTGGGCCCGCAGGACCTCCTGGGCGAGCCCGGCGGCGGCTTCAAGGTCGCCATGGACACCCTCAACCTCTTCCGGCCCAGCGTCGGCGCCTTCGCCGTCGGCATGGCCCAGGCCGCCCTGGACGCGGCGCTCGCGCACACCGCCGGGCGGGTCGCGTTCGGCGGGGTGCTGGCGGACCTGCAGTCCGTCGCCCACCGGGTCGCCGAGATGGCCACCCGGGTGGAGGCCGCCCGGCTGCTGGTCTACGCGGCCGCCAGCGCCTACGACGAGGGCGCGCCCGACGTGCCGCGGCGCGCCGCCATGGCCAAGCTGCTCGCCACCGAGACGGCGCAGTACGTGGTGGACCACGCCGTGCAGCTGCACGGCGCCCGCGCGCTCCAGCGCGGCCACCTGCTGGAGCACCTCTACCGGGAGGTGCGCGCCCCGCGCGTCTACGAGGGCGCCAGCGAGGTGCAGCGCACGATCATCGCCAGGGAGCTCTACCGCAAGGAGGCCGCTCGATGAGCCTGGAGCGGATCAACCCGGCCGAGCTCTCGCCCCCCACCGGCTTCTCCCACGCGGTCGCGGCCACCGGCTCCCGGCTGGTCCTGCTGGCCGGGCAGACCGCGCTCGACGGCTCCGGCAAGGTGGTCGGCGACACCCTGCCGGAGCAGTTCGAGCGGGCCCTGGCCAACCTGCTGGCCGCCCTCGCGGCGGCCGGCGGCACCCCGGCGGACCTGGGCCGGGTCACCGTCTACGCCGTGGACGTGGCGGCGTACCGCGACCACGCCCCCGAACTCGGCCGGATCTGGCGGCGACTGGCGGGCCGGGACTACCCGGCGATGGCGGTCATCGGCGCGGTCCGCCTCTGGGACGACCAGGCCCTGGTGGAACTGGACGGCATCGCGGTGCTGGACTGACGCCGGGGGCGGGGCCGGCGGGGCCGGCGGGGCCGACTGGGCCGGCGGGCCGGTTCGCCGGCGCGGCCG